>JBEOKH010000300.1:0-4472 GCA_040275625.1 Thauera sp.
GAGGACGAGGCGGAGGGTGGTCATCGTGGGCGCGAGGAATTGTGGTGAGGGGGCGAGCGGCACTGCTGCGCCATTGTAGAAGCCGCGCATGTCGCGCGGGTTTGCGGCGCTCGCCGCTGCGCCGGCGGGGAAAGCCTTGATGCATTTCGTTGTTGCAGGCGGTGCGCGCGATGCGGACACTGTTGCCATGAGGCGAATTCATATCCGGCGACCGCTCGCGACCATCATGGACAACAGGCAGGCAGTGAATGACGGACGATAACGCGCGCCTGCGGGCAGCCATCGACACGCTGCAGGTACCCATCTACATGAAGGGTCTGGATGGGCGCTACGTGTATGCGAACGACCTCGCGTGCGCGCTGCTGAAGCTTCCGCGCACGGCGGTCATCGGCAAGTGTGACCACGAGCTGTTCCCCCTGGAGCAGGCCGAGGTCCTGCGCAGGAACGATCTGCAGGTCCGTGAGCGTGCGCAGCTGGTCGTCGTCGAGGAGTACCTGAGCTTTCCGGAGGCGGCGGAGCCGCGCTGCTGCATGAACATCAAGCAGCCGGTGTTCGACGCTGCAGGCCGGGTGGACGGTGTGATTGGCCTGGCGGTGGATATCGACGCGCGCAAGCAGCAGGAAGAGGAACTCGTCGCGCTCAAGAATGACTATGCCGCGATCATTCAGACGCTGCCCGATCCGATGTTCGAGCTCGACATCGAGGGCCGCTGCTTCTCGTACCACACGCCGAACGAGGCGCTGCTGGCGGCGCCGCCCGCGATGTTCATGGGGCGGACGGTGCGTGAGGTGTTGCCGCCGGAGGAGGCGGAGGTCTGTCTCGAGGCGCTTCGCGAGGCCGCCGTGAACGGGCGCTCCACCGGCAGGGTGCTCAAGGTCGACACCCCGGCGGGCCGCCGCTGGTTCGAGCTTTCGGTGGCGCCGATGGCGCACGCCGCCGACCGACCGCAGCACTTCAACGTGCTGTCGCGCGAGATTACCGCGCGCAAGCGCATGGAGCAGACCCTCGAGGAGCAGGCGTCGCTGCTGCGCGCGGTGGTCGACAACACCCCGGTCGAATACTGGGCGCGCGACCTCGATGGCCGCTGCATCATGCAGAACGCGATGACCGTGGCGCACTGGGGCAACCTGCTCGGCAAGCGACCGGACGACACCGACACCGACCCGGCCGACCAGGCCGAGTGGAGGGAGAGCAACCGCCGCGCCTACGCCGGCGAGACGGTCGACAAGGAGGTCGACTACACGGTCGATGGCGAGGCGCGGATCTTCCAGTGCCTGGTGGCGCCGATCCGCGTCGGCGGCGAGGTGGTGGGGATCTTCGGTTTCAACCAGGACATCACCGAGCGCAAGCGCCAGGAGCGCCAGATCCACGAGCTGGCGTTCTTCGATCCGCTCACCGATCTGCCCAACCGGCGCCTGATGTTCGATCGCCTCGAGCGCGCGCTCGGCAGCCGGGCGCGCCGCCGCCACGACGGTGCGCTGCTGCTGATCGACCTCGACCACTTCAAGGATCTCAACGACACCCACGGCCACGAGGCCGGTGACCAGCTGCTGATGAAGGTGGCGACGCGGCTGAGCCTCAGCATTCGTCAGGGCGACACGGCGGCGCGCCTGGGCGGTGACGAGTTCGTGGTGATCCTGGAGGACCTCGACGACGTCACCGACGAGCTCCTGCACGTCAAGACCGTCGCCGACCGGATCAGCCGGGAGCTGTACCGCCCCTTCCAGTTGCTGCGCGGAAGCGGTGGCGAGACGATCACCTATCAATGCTCGGCGAGCATCGGCATCAGCGCCTTCGGCGAGCCGGGCGTCACCGCCACCGAGCTGCTGCGCCGCGCCGACACCGCGATGTATCAGGCCAAGGCCGCGGGCCGCAACGCGGTGTGCTTCTTCGACCCGGCGATGCAGGCGGCGGTCACCGAGCGCGCGACCCTGCATGCGGACCTGCGCGAGGCGATCCGCGCAGGTCAGTTCGAGCTCCACTACCAGGTCCAGATGGACGCGCAGCGGCAGCCCTCGGGCGCCGAGGTGCTGCTGCGCTGGCAGCATCCCGACAAGGGCCTGATCCACCCGGGCGGCTTCATCGACCTCGCCGAGGAGACCGGCCTCATCGTGCCGCTCGGCCACTGGGTGCTGGCAACCGCCTGCAGGCAGCTCGCGCAGTGGTCGCAGCGCGCCACGACCGCGCACCTGCGGCTGGCGGTCAACGTCAGCGCGCGTCAGTTTCGCCAGCCGGCGTTCGCCGACGAGGTGCAGGCCTTGCTCGAGGAGACCGGCGCCCCCGCCGACCGGCTCAAGCTCGAGCTCACCGAGAGCAGCCTGCTCGAGGACACCACCGCCGTCATCGAGCGCATGGAGCGTCTGCGCGCGCTCGGCATCCGCTTCTCGCTCGACGACTTCGGCACCGGCTATTCCTCGCTCGCCTACCTCAAGCGCCTGCCGCTCACCCAGTTGAAGATCGACCAGTCCTTCGTGCGCGACGTGATGTCCGACCCCAACGACGCCACCCTCGTGCGCACCATCCTCGCCCTCGGCAACAGCCTCGGCCTGGCGGTGATCGCAGAGGGCGTCGAGACTGAGGCCCAGTACGCCTTCCTCGCCGCGCACGGCTGCCGCGATTACCAGGGCTACCTGTTCGGCCGGCCGGTGCCGCTGACGGTTTTCGAGGCGAGCCTCGCCGCGCACGCCGACTGATCAGCGCGCGCCGCGCAGCACGTCGAGGTCGGCGCGGTTGCGCTCGTCGATGTAGGGCTCGGGCGGAGCCTGTCCGTCCGCTCTGGCCGCGGCCGCGCAGATCACCAGCACGTTGCCCTGCGGGCGGTCGCGGAACAGCACCTCGACCGCGCACGCGCCGTATTCGGCCTGGATCGTCGCCAGCAGGTTGCGCGCGTAGGGGCTGGCGAGATCGCGGTCGAGGATCAGGTTGGCGGCGAGGACGCCGTCCGCCTTCAGCGCATGCCGTGTCGCACGCCAGAACTCGCGCGTGACCAGGTGGGCGGGGATGCTGGTCAATGCGCTGAACACGTCCACCACGATCGCGTCGTGGCGGGTGTCGGTGTCGCGCACCCAGGCGCGCGCATCGGCGACGACGAAGTCGCCCACCGCCGGCTCGCGCAGGAAGTCGCGCTCGGCGATCGCCTTCACCGCCGGGTCGATGTCCACATAGGTGTAGTGGTTCAGCGGCTCGCGGTGCGACAGGGTGAAGCCGCCCGCACCCAGCACCAGCACGCTGCGATCGCGCAGGCCCATCTCGTCGAGCAGCAGGCGGCGCAGGCGCTCGATGTAGCGCGCGTAGCGCGGCGGCTCGGCGCTGTCGATGATCGAGGCCGGCGAGTTGTTGATGCGGAACACGCGCGCCGCGTCGAGACCGGGGACAGCGGCGGCGTCGACGCGATAGGTGGCGTAGGCGGTCTCGGTCTGCTGCGGCAGCACCACATTGCACACCAGCGCGGCGACCGCGATCACGCCCGCAGCCACGACTGCGCGCCGGCGCGTGGCGCCCGCCGCATCGAGCGCCGGCACCAGGGCGAGCAGCAGGCCGGCGCAGATCAGCACCGCTGCACCTACGCCCAGCCACTGCATCACCCCCATCGACAGCGTCAGCGCGCCGAGGAAGGAACCCAGCGTCGACCAGTACAGCGCGGCGCCGCTTCGCGCGCCGGCGCGCTCGTGGCGCAGCAGGTTGGTAAGGATGGGCACGGTCTGGCCGAGCAGCCACGCCACCGGGCAAAGCACCCCGCACACCACCACCGCCCACGCCACCGGTGCCGGCTGCAGGTGGGCGAAGGCCGCCTCGACCACCGGCCCGGCCAGGCCCACGGCGATCAGCCCGGCCGCGAGCAGGAAGTTGTGGCGCACCCGCGCCAGGTAATCGCCCGCGACCCGGCCGCCCGCCTGGTAGCCGAGCGCCAGCGCGAGCAGGAAGAAGGCGATCGTCGGCGCGGTGACGGTGATCGCGCTGCCGACGTGCGGCACCAGCCGGCGCAGCGCCACGATCTCGGCGCCGAGGGACACGAAGCCCTCGACGAAGACGAGCAGGAACAGCAGGGAGCCGGGGAGCGCAGCGGACGAGGGTGGAGCGGCGGTCGATCGAACGCACTCAGGCGGCGCTGGCGCCGCGGAGGTCGCGCCGGTGGTGGAGGCGGCCGGGTCGTGCATCGCGGAAGTCCTGCGCTCGGAAAGGTGGCGCGATTATCGCGGCCACACGCGGTCGATGCCAGCGTGGGCGGAATCGGCTACCCTGCCGCCTGATCCTCTCGTTGCGCGCGCCGCGCGCCCGTCGCCCAATGGCCCAGCCCACCCTCAAGCAGCGCAAGACCTTCGCCCTGATCCGCATCTTCGGCGGCATGGTCGCCGCGCTCTACCTGAGCTTCGTCGTCGTCACCAACATGCTCGCCGGCCATGCGCTCGAAGGCGAGCTGCTTTATTCCGCCCTGGTCGCGCTCGCCGGCTACGGCTACGCGGCCTGGTACC
>JBEOKH010000301.1:0-1607 GCA_040275625.1 Thauera sp.
TGGCGCAAGCTCAGCCCCGAGCAGCAGGCGATCGCCGACACGGCTGCCGCGATCGCGCTGATGCGGGTGCAGCCCAGCCTGATCCGCCGCCCGGTGGCGGCGTCAGCCGAGGGCGGACTGGTCGTCGGCTTCGACCCCGAGGCCTTCGCACGCCTGTCGACCGACTGAGCGACGCCCCCATGCAGGCACGGCACAAGCTGCGCGCCTGTCCCCTTCGTCCGTGGCCCTGCAGAGGATCGCAAGACGCTCGCGGCGGCTGCCGCTCCCGCAAGACCCACTCACTTCGAACGCCCGGCGATTTGCCGCCGCGCGCGGCCCAGCGATGACCGGAACCAATACGATGAACAAGCCCCACTCTCCCAGCTACGTGCAACGCTTCCTGCTCGAAGACCTCGACATCCGCGGCGCGGTCGTGCGCCTGACCGACGTGTGGCAGGCGATGCAGGCCGGGCGCGGCTACCCGCCGGCGGTCGCGCGCCTGCTCGGCGAGATGAGCGCGGTGTCGGCGGTGATCGCCGGCAACCTCAAGCAGCCCGGTCGGCTGACCTTCCAGGTGAGCAGCCAGGGCCCGGTGAGCCTGCTGGTGATCGACTGCGCCGAGACGCTCAACCTGCGTGGCTACGCCAAGGCCAAGGGTGCGCCCGCCGACGGCTCGCTCGCCGAGCTCGTGGGCGAAGGACGCCTGCAGCTCTCGCTCGACATCCCCGGTCTCGACCAGCCCTATCAGAGCCTGGTGCCGCTCGAGGGCGACAGCATCGCGGCGGTGTTCGAGCACTATCTGGTGCAGTCCGAGCAGCAGCCGGCGCGGCTGTGGCTGGCCTGCAGCGCGGACGCCGCGGTGGCGCTCTTCATTCAGAAACTCCCCGGCGCCGACGTGAAGGACAACGACGGCTGGTCGCGCGTGCAGCAGCTCGCCCACACCGTGCGCGACGACGAGCTGCTTGGCCTCGATGCCGAGGACATCCTGCGCCGGCTGTTCGCCGAAGAGAACGTGCGCCTGTTCGAGCCCCGCCCGGTCACCCATCACTGGCCGGCCGATCCGGACAAGGTCGCGGCCATGCTGCGTGCGCTGGGCGAGGCCGAGGTGCGCGCGATCCTCGCCGAGCACGGCGAGGTGGTCGTGCATGACGACCTCTCGAACCACACCTACCGCTTCGACGCGAGCGACATCGCCGCCCTCTTGCTTCCGCCCACCCTGCACTGAGTGCCAGTGGCGGCCGCGTGCTTGCCCGAACGTCTGCCGATCAGTACACTCGCTTGATTTTGAAGACCCTTCAGCACATGTCTGCCAGCGCACCCGCCCGTTCGATCGAGTTCCACAACACGACCCTGGGTGCCACCATCGCCGTGCTGCAAGCAGCCGAACCGGCCACGCTTGCCGACGCGCTGCACAAGATGCTCGGCGGCATGCCGGACTTCTTCAATGGCGAAACGGTCATCCTGGACTTCGCCAACATTGCACAGATGCCCGCGCGCATCGACTGGGCGGGACTGCACTCGCTGCTGCGTCGCTATCGCCTGCAGCCGATCGGCGTCCTGCATCTGGCCGAGGCGCACCACGACGATGCCCGGCGCAGCGGGCTCGCCCTCATCGATTCCGCTCAACT
>JBEOKH010000302.1:0-7014 GCA_040275625.1 Thauera sp.
GCGCCGACGCAGCGGCTTCCGCGCGCAGCGTCACCCCGAGCGGGCGCAGCAGGCGCGCAAGCGGCAGGTCATCACAGCCTTCCACCGCCTTTTGCAGCCAGCGCGCCAGACGTGCGCCGAGGCGCTCCCCAGCGACCTCGCGCACCGTCGCGAAGATGCCGTCCTCGGCCACGCCGACGCCGGTGCAGCCGTGGCGCTGCCACAACAGGCGCATCACGTCATCCAGGCTGAGCTCGCCCGCGCTGCCGGCGCGCAGTTGCAGGTCGAGCGCGAGCGCGATCAGCGCGCCCTTGGCATAGTAGCTGACGATGGCGTTGGGCGCGTTCTCGTCCTGGCGGTAGTACTTGATCCACGCATCGAACGAGGACTCGGCGACGCTCTGCCTGAGCCGCCCACTGCCCCGCATCACGCTCGCGATCGTCTTGCCGAGCAGGCCGAGGTAGTCCTCGACGCCGATCACGCCGCTGCGCACCAGGGCGAGGTCGTCGTAGTAAGAGGTGAAGCCCTCGAAGGCCCACAGCAGCCGGGTGTGGTTCTCGCGCGCGAGGTCGTAGGGGGTGAAGGCGGCCGGCTTGATGCGCTTGACGTTCCAGGTGTGGAAATACTCGTGGCTGCACAGGCCGAGGAAGCTCTTGTAGCCATCGGACAGCCCCTCCATGCCCTTCCACGGCAGGTCGGCGCGGCTGCACAGCAGCGCGGTCGAGGCGCGATGCTCGAGCCCGCCGTAGCCCTCGCCCACCACCATGGTCAGGAAGGCATAGTGCTCGACCGGCGCCGGCGCGCCGAAGAGCGCAATCTGCCACGCGCAGATGCGCTCGAGGTCAGCGCACAGGCGCTCGAGGTCGCAGTCGTGGCGGCCGGTGAGCGCGATGTCGTGCGGCACACCGGCGGCGGTGAAGCGCGCGCGCGTGAACTGCCCCATCTCGACCGGATGGTCGATCAGCTCGTCGTAGTCCGCGGCGCGAAAGCGCCCGAAGTGGCAAGGGCCGCCCGGCCTGCCGTGCTCGGCCGGCAGCGTGGTAATCAACTTCCAGTCGCGAAACGCATCGCCCACGGGGCGCTCGATCGTCACCACACAGGGCGCCGCGGTGCGCCCCGCCACCGCGAGGAAGACGCTGCTGCCGTTGAAGAAGGCGTGCGTGGTGTCGAGATGCGCGCCGCGCACCGACAGGTCCCACGCATAGACCTCGTAGTGCACGGTCAGGACGCGCGCGCCGGCGGGCACCGCAGCGCGCCAGGTGTGCTTGTCGAGCTTGTCGATGGCGCACGGCTGGCCGTCGGCGTCCGCGCCAAGGCGGACGATGTTGCGCGCAAACTCGCGGATCATGTAGCTGCCCGGAATCCACGCCGGCAGGCTGAACACCTGCCCCGCCGGATCGGGATCGGGCACGCTGCAGCTCAGCGCGAACAGGTGGGCGCCCGGGTCGGACGGGCGGATGCGGTATTCGACGGCGGGCCGCGCGCGCGTTTGCGCGGCGGGCGTGGCGACGTGGATGGGGCTGCGGGCAGACGGTGAAGGCATCGACGGGCTCCGGCGGCGGATCGGGAAGGCGAGTGCAATGCTAACCGGGCGCGCCGCCGTGCGCACAAGCGAAAGCCCGGCGCGAGGGCCGGGCTTTCGGGATTCTGGTGGGCGGTACTGGGATCGAACCAGTGACCCCTGCCGTGTGAAGGCAGTGCTCTACCGCTGAGCTAACCGCCCTCCCGTAAAGAGCGCGCATTCTAGAAGGCGCACCGCCCCGCGTCAAGCCGCGCACGCCCGCAGGCACGTATCCCTAAGTCCGGTTGGCGAGGGCGACGAAATCGGTGCGCTCCATCAGCCACGACACCACAAAGCCGGCAAGCAGCCCCCAGAACGCGGCGCCGATGTTGAACAGCGCGAGGTCGGTCACGGTGACCAGCATGCTGATCAGGGCTCCGAGCGTGAACCGCCCACCGAACGACGCCACGAAGGCGCCCTGCAGCACGCGCAGCATGGCCAGGCCGCCGAGCACCATGATGAAGGCCTCCGGCGCCGCCAGCATCAGGCTGGTGAAGGTGGGTGCGAGCAAGCCAAACAGCACGCCGAACGTGCCGAACACCAGCGCCGCCGTGTAATGGCGATGGCGCTCGCCGGACGAGGTGAGCAGCGCGTTGGTGGGCCCGGTGAGGCAACTGCTGACCGCGCCCACCATCGCCGACAGGAAGGCGCCGATGCCCGACACCGCGGCGATCGTGTTGACCGGCGGCGCATGGCCAGCCCCCTTGAGCACCGCGACGCCCTGCCCGTTCTGCACCACCAGCACGGTGATCGCGAGCGGCACCACCAGTTCGACCAGCGCACCGACCGACCATACCGGCGCCTGCACGAGCGGGCTGGCGAAGGCAAAGCTGCCGAGCGCAGCGGCGTCGATGCGGTCGAACAGCGCAATCGCCAGCGCGCCGACGAGCAGCGCACCGATCACCGGCGGAATGCGGCGACCGAGCGCCGGCAGTGCCGACAGCGCGAGGAAGACGATCACCATCGGCGCGGCGATCGCCACGTCCTGGTGCAGCGCACGCACCAGATCGAGGCCGAAGCGCAGGAACACGCCCGCCACCATGCCCATCACGATCGGCATCGGCAGCGCCTCCATGAAGCGCTTCACCCAGCCAGAAAGCCCCATTACGAAGATCAGCACGCCGGTGGCGTAGAACGCGCCGATCACCTCGGCAAAGCTCAGGTGCTGCAGGGCCGGACCGACCAGCACGGTGCCGGGGATCGTCCACGCGAAGCCGAGCGGCATGTGATAGCGCCAGCTCATCGCGATCGTGATCAAGCCGTTGATGAAGAACACACCGAACACCCAGGACGCCAGTTCGGCCTCGGTGAGCCCGCCCCGGCTGCCCACCGCGAGAATGATCGCGACCGGGCCGGTCGCCGAGAAGATGAAGCCGATCAGGCCATTGGCGAAATATCCCGGACCACTGTCGGCCAGGATGCGGGCGGGTCGGGGGGGCGCTGCGCCCGGGCGTTCGAGGTGATGGAGCATGGGAGGTATCCAGATGGGAGCGGGGATCACAAACGATAGCCCATATTATTCACGGTTTTAATCTCGAGATAAACAACGAATAACGACACCGAAATTCCCTGTCGCGAAACGCCGACCGTCTCGCCTGCCGCCGCCTGGCCGTCAACGCAAAAAGGCCGTCACGCGGGAAGCGCGACGGCCTTTTTGCTGCCGCGTCAGGACTGGAAGCCCCGTCGCGGCCAGATGACGGCGAGAATTACTTCTTGCCGGCGGTCTTGCCAGCGGCGGTCACAGCCTTGACGGTGGCTTCGGTCGCGGCGCTCAGGTTGGCTTCGGCGACTTCGGCGGCCTGGCGAGCGGCCTTGCTGGCGTTCTCGTACAGGCTGTTGGCGGTGCTCATGGCCGACTTGACCGCTTCAAACACACCTTCCGAACCGGCGGGCGCCTGCTTGGCAGCCTGCTCGAGCATGTCGTTGAAGCGCTTGTTCACCTCGGCGATCTGCTTCTCGAACAGGCTCGACACTTCGTGCTGGCCTTCGGTGGCGATTTCCTGGACGCTGCGGGCGTAGGCCACGGCCTTGTCGATCAGCGGCTTGGTGAGCTCGCCCTGCAGGCTTGCCAGTTGCTGCGGATCCTTGACTTCGGCCATCTTGCGGGTGGTGGCGACGCTGTCCTCGAGCACCGAACGCACGGTGTTGAGGTTGAGTTCGGCCAGGCGCTCGGCACGGGCCATGGCGCTGTTGGCGAGCGCCATCAGGGCTTCCATGTTGGACTGGCTGAGGGCGGCGAACTGCTCGGGGGTCTGGAACTTGGTCATGATGAATTTCCTGATGAGAGTTGAAGGTTTGAAACGTTGTGAAAGCGGTGGATCCTGAACCTGCTGGCAGCGTTGCGACCCTTTCGGGGCTGCTATGTTGCGCTGCACCATGGACCCCATTATAGCCACCTTCGAAGCCCCGTCAAGCACATTTGGTGCAGCGCACCATTTTTTTATGAAGGGCCCGGACGACACCCTCAGCCCACATGACGTTCAAGTTCCTGCGCAAACCGTGCCGCAGCACCTGCGTCCGCGGCCAGGAACAGTTCGGGCTCGATCAGTTCGACCTCCATCAGCGCCGGCGCACCGTCGACGCGCACGATGTCGATGCGCGCATACGCGGTCGCGGTGGGCAGGCAGGCGAGCACCTGCGCGGCGAGCGCTTGTTCGGCAGCATCCGGCCGATGCGGATGCACGGTGCCCCCATACATGTCCTGCACGCGAAAATCCCCCGCCGCCGGGCGCTTGCGGATCGCATGCGAGAACACCCCACCGAAGTGGATCAGCGACACCTCGCCCTCTTCCGCCACGCTCGTCAGGAAGGGCTGCACCATCACGTCGCCGCTTGCAGCGAGCGCAGCCAGGTGGGTCGCGCAGGCGGGCGCCAGGGCCGGCGTGCGCAGCGCACCGATGGCGCCGATCGACACTGCCGGCTTCACCACCACCTCGCCCCAGCCGCGCGCACGCAGACGCTGCAGCCCATCCCCGGCGCCGCGTTCGACCCACAGCGTCGGCACCGTCGGTACGCCCTGCGCGGCAAGCTCGGCCAGGTAGCGTTTGTGGCTGTTCCAGCAAATCAACGCAGGCGGATTGAGCACCGCGGTGAGTTCGCCGGTGCGGGTCACCCAGGCGAGGAACGCGCCCAGGCGGGAAAAGTAGTCCCACGGCGTACGCACCACGACCAGCGGATACGCCGCCCAGTCCACATCTGCATCCCAGGGCAGCACGACGGCCTGCACGCCATTGCTCGCCAGCGCGCCGACCAGCAGGTGGGTCTCGGGGTCGGGCTTGGCCATGGTGGCGCCGGTGACCAGCGCAATTCGTCGGGTGAGAGTCATCTGCGCGCTCGCAATGACCATATCGGGGGCGGCTTCAGCCGACCTTCTTCTTTCCGGGGGTGGCCGGATCATCGGGGTCGATGCCCCAGTCTCCGTACAAATACCAGTCCTCGCCAAGCAGCTCCGACGGATGCTGGGTGCGCCCCGAACCGTTACCGCAGCCGAGGTCGTCCACCGAGCAATATTTGTCGCACCCCCAGCAGATGCGTTCGGGGTTCTTGGGATGAAGGGGGAATTTCTTTGCCATTGCACTCACCTCGCTGCTTGCGGTTCATCCACACTTTGGCGCGTGGCACAACACCTGCCCGCGCGGCCCGCCATCGACACGATGGTTCAGGCCTTCCGCTCGCCCTTGAGCATCACCAGCAACATCTTGAAGCGGGCACGTGGCGCCACCGCATGCGGCACGCTCGCCGGAATCAGCAAGGACTGCCCTTCGCCGAGCAGGTGCGTGCCCGCTCCGACGCGGACATCCGCCTCACCCTCGACGCCGATCAACAGCGCATCGAAGGGTGCGGTGTGCTCGCTCAGCCCCTCGCCCTCGTCGAACGCGAACAGCGTCACGTTGCCGGCGGCGTTCTTCACCAGCATCCGGCTGACGATCGCATGCGTCTGGAACGCCAGCATCTCCTTCAGGGTCTCGACCCGGGTCTCGCCCGCCGTGGCGGTGTCGTGCTCGCTCATCACGTTCTCCTTCGTCATCCGTTGCATCGTTCAATCTTAGTCGATCCGCCCGTGGCCGGCGTTCGAGCACGCCCCGCGGCAGGCGCGCTCACACGTTCGGCGCCGGTCGCTGCGCCGAACTTTCGCGCCCCGCAGCACGCCTGCCGGCACGCTAACGCCGCTCGCCCGCGAACAAGGCCGCCACCACATCCGACTGCGTGATCATGCCGACCAGCCGCTCCTCGTCGTCGGCCACCGGCATGTGATGCACGCCCCCATCCGAGAACGCCCCCACCAGGTCGGCGAGCGCCTGCCCCGGGCGCGCGCTGCGCACCGGCGCGCTCATGATCTGCGCGATCACCCCGACGCTGCGCATGCGCGGCACCGGCTGCGGCGCGGGATTGGTCCGATCGATGAAGAAGTCGGGCACCGACACGATGCCCACCAACCGCGCGTCCGCCTCCACCACCGGCAGCGCCTTGATGCGGTGGCGTGCAAGCAAGGCCCAGGCCTCCAGCACCGGTGTCTGCGGCGTCACGCTCACCACGTCGCGCGCCATGATGTCGGCGCAGCGCACCGCGCCCCACTGCCGGCGACGGGCGTTCATCTGCGCGCGCACCATGATCTCCTCGAGGTCGTCACGATCGACGTCGAGCACCTCGCCGAACGAGGCCAGCGCGGCGTCCAGGTCGGCGGCAATGAAGCCCACGCGCTGGCTCGGCACCGGATCGAGCGTGCCATGCGGCTGCGACCGCGCCTGCACCAGATGGGGGTAGCGCCGCCCGACCGCGTTGTTGAACAGGAAAGCGAGCACCAGCATCGCGACCGTGTTGGCGGTCACCGGCAGCAGCGCGAAAGCGTAGCCCAGCTCGTGCACCGGGGCGCCCCCAAGCACCGCGGTGAGCGCCACCGCGCCCCCGGGCGGATGCAGGCAGCGCAGCAGGAACATCGCGCCGACAGCGAGACAGCCCGCGAGCGCGAGCGCCGCGCCGGTCTCGCCCAGCCAGCGGTAGCACGCCACCCCGACCAGTGCCGACACGAGGTTGCCGGCGATGCTCGGCCACGGCTGCGCGAGCGGGCTGGCCGGCACGCAGAACAGCAGCACCGCCGAGGCCCCCATCGGGATGATGAACCACGGCACCACCGCGCCCAGCACTTGGCGGCTGATCCACTCGGTACAACCCAGCCCGACCGCGACCCCAAGCGTGCCGAGCGCAATCTCGCGCCGGCCAGCGGACAAGGCGGCGGGGAGGGAAAACAGCTTGCTCAGGGACATCGGGAGGCTCCGGTCGCGCGCAGGGTCGGCGCGCCGCAACACCCCCTGCGGCGACCGCAACCGCAGCCACACGATTACATCAATACGAGCGCAAAAAGCCCGGAACGAATGTTCCGGGCTTCTCGGGATTCCTGGTGGGTGCTGACGGGGTCGAACCGCCGACATTCGCCTTGTAAGGGCGACGCTCTACCAACTGAGCTAAGCACCCGC
>JBEOKH010000303.1:0-7330 GCA_040275625.1 Thauera sp.
TGTGCAGCCCGAACAGCGGGCAGGCGATCGCGAGGCGGTCGCCGATCGCGCGCGCATCGAGGTCGACGAAGGCTGCGGTGAGGAGGCCGAGCATGCCGGCGCAGCGGTAGGGGTCGTCGGCCAGGCGCAGCGAGGGGCGCGCGGGCACCGCCGTGGGCGCAGCGGAAAGCACCGGGTAGGCCGCGTGGCCGGACAGGATGTAGCCAACGTCGGTGCGCAGGCCGAGCACGCTGGCGGGGTCGAGTTGGGTGAGGCGCGCGACCTCGGCGACCTGCTCCTGCCAGTCAGTGGCGGTGAGCCGGTGTGCGGCGGCGAGGAGGGTGAGCAGTGGATGGGCCGCGCCGGGGTGGTCGTCGTCGAGTTCGTCCAGTTCGAGTGCATCGGCGAGGCTGGCGGGAAGCCCGCAGTCCGCCACCAGTGCGGGGAGCGTCGGCCGCCGCCCGCTCATCCACGCCGCCGAGCGTGGCAGGCCGAACCACAAGCCGGCGAGGTAGGCCTCGTCAGGGCGCGCGTAGGTCGTCTCGATCGCCAGATGGAGCGCGCATTCGGCGCGCAGCAGCGCGGTGTCGGCGGATTCGTCCGGGCTGTCGCCCACATGCCCGAGGCCGAGCAGCCAGGCACGCAGCAGGTCGGTGCCGATGCGTTCGAGGCGGCGCCGCAGGGCGGCGTTGAGGCCGTCCTGGAGCTCGCCGGGCCCCATCGGTTCGGCCATCAGCAATGCCAGGCTGAGCGCCGGATCGCGCGCGGCGACGAGCGCGATCTCCGGCCAGTTCGGCGCCTGGGCGGCGAGCAGGCGCAGGATGGTCGACGCGCCGTCCGGCAGGGGCTGGAGCTCGAAAGCGCTGAAGTTGGCGGGAAGCATGCTGTGGTGGGTTGGACGGAAAGCCGAACGATTCTAGCCCGGACGTCGCGCCCGCGGCGTGACCGAAGTTGCGGTCGGCGGCAATCGCGCACCGCAAGCCTGTCAGCGACCGCTTGGCGCAGCTTCCCGCTTGGCGCAGCTTCCCGGTCGGCGTGACAGCCCGCGTCGGCGCCTGCGCTCAGCCGTGCAGGCTGTCGGCGAAGCCGAGCGCGACCAGCTGGGCGCGGTTGACCTGTTCGGACGCCAGGTGGAGCTGCTCGACCGCGGTCTGCAGCGCCTTGGGATCGAAGCTCTCGCAGCAGCGCGCCAGGTTCAGGAACGGGGCGAATTCGCCCTGGTTGTGCAGCAGCGCCTCGGTGATGTTCGCCGGCAGGTTCATCTCCTCGAGCAGGCTCTGGATCGAGGTCCCGAGCAGCGTGTGCAGCAGCGAGAAGGCGCCGGTGATGAACAGGTTGTCCCGTTCGGCGGTGTCGAAGTAGCCGGCGCCGATCTCTTCCATGAAGCGCCCGCGCGCGATCGCGGTCTGCATGAGTGCCGGTGCGCTCGGGTCGCGGGTGGCGGTGACGAGCAGCAGCGAGAGCCACTTGTTGAGCGCGTCGTAGCCGAGGATGCTGACCGCGTGGCGGAACGACTGGATTTCGACCATGAGGCCGAAACCTGCCGAGTTGATGTAGCGCAGCAGCTTGAACGACAGCGCCACGTCCTGCTTGAGCACGGCCTCGATGTCACGGATCTCGCCGTTGTTGCGCACCAGGTTGAGCAGCCGCACGATCTGCGCATGCCCCGGCGTCAGGCTTTTTGCCGGCGGGTTGCCGTGCAGGAAGAACCATCCCGAGGCGCCGTCGTAGCCCGCCGTCACCGCCTGGCGGAAGGCGTCGATGTCGGCCAGCCCCCACGCCAGGCTCAGCCCGGGCGAGCCCGCAGGGGTCGGCTGGCGACGCGCGTCGATGAGCACGAAGCGCCAGTCGAAGCCGGCGGGCAGCACGGTGTCGGGCTGGAACCAGGTCAGGCACATGCCGACCCCGGCCGCACGCAACTTCGCCATCAGCGCCTGGGTGTGCGGGTGGGCGAGGGTCTGCACCGGGATCTCGATCGCGGCGTTGTCCGGGATCGCCCACTCCATCAACTCGGGCGTCGGCACCAGGCGGCCCAGGCTGACGAACACCGGGTGGTGCGAGGGCCACACCGCCGCCTGCGCGCTCAGCGCCTCGACCACCGCACCGACGTTGGGTCCGTGCGCGATCAGCCGGTTGGCGGTGATCGCGCGGTTCTTGTTCACGACCGGTTCGCGGGTCAGCAGGGTGGTTTGGCTCATCGGGTGTCGCGGATGTCAGTGGGCGGGCTGGGCGAAGGTGAAGGCGTCGGCGAAGAAGGCGTCCGCGGGCAGGCCGCGCCGGGTGCAGAAGCTGTCGCGTGCGGCGTCGATCATCGCCGGTGCGCCGCAGGCATAGACGTCGAAAGCGGAGAGGTCGGCGAAGTCGTCGAGCACCGCCTGGTGCACCAGGCCGCCGCGGCCGTCCCAGGCCTCGTCCGACAGCACAGGTACGTAGCGCAAGCCGGGCAGCGCGGCTTCCCACGAGCGTGCAAGCGCATCCAGGTAGAGGCCGCTGCGCTTGCGTGCGCCCCAGTAGAGCGTGATCGGCCGCGTCAGGCCGATGTGGAGGGCGTGCTCGACGATGCCCTTGATCGGCGCGAAGCCGGTGCCGCCGGCGACCATCACGATCGGCCGCTGCGAATCCTCGCGCAGCCAGAAGCTGCCGAGCGGTCCCTCGAAGCGCAGGATCTCCTTCTCCTTCATGGCCTCGAAAACGTGGCCGGTGAAGCGGCCGCCGTCGATGCGGCGCACATGCAGTTCGAGGTGGCCGCCGTCGTGCGGCGCGTTGGCGATCGAGAAACTGCGGCGCTGGCCGTCGGCGAGCAGGATGTCGATGTACTGACCGGCGCGGAAGGTGAAGTTCTCGCTCGCTGGCAGCTTGAGGTCCACCACCATCACGTCGTCGGCGAGGCGCTGCAGCTTCTGCACGCGACAGGGCAGCTTCCTGACCGGGATCTCGTCCGCACGGCTGACGGTGCGCGCCCGCACGACCAGGTCGGTGAGCGGCTTCGCACAGCAGAACAGCGCCATGCCTTCGGCGCGTTCCGCTGCGGTGAGCGCACCCGCCGCGTGGCGGCCATGGTCGACGCTGCCTTCGAGAACGCGTCCCTTGCAGGCGCCGCAGGCGCCGTCGCGGCAACCATGTGGAAGCAGCAGTCCGGCGCCGAGCGCGGCCTCTAGCACGGTCTGGTCGTCGCCGGCCTCGAACTGGTGGTCGCCGGGCTGGAGGGAAATCCGATGGGTCATGGTGCGTGAGATAATCGAACGATGAAAAGAATTCTGATCGTCGGCAGTGGCGACGTCGCCCGCCGCGCGCTGCCGTGGCTGACACGGCGCTTTCGCGTCCTTGCCCTCGTCCGCCAGGCAGAGGCTGCGGCAGAACTGCGAGCGCTCGGCGCGGTACCGATCGTGGCCGACCTCGACGATCGCCGCAGCCTGTACCGGCTCGCCGGGATCGCTGAGGCCGTGCTGCACTTTGCGCCGCCGCCGCAGAGCGGTGCCGGCGACCCCCGCATGGCGCGCCTGCTGGCGGCGCTGGCAAGCCGGCGGAGTCTACCACAGGGCTTGGTATACATAAGCACGACAGGGGTTTACGGAGACTGTGGGGGCGTCCGCGTGGACGAGACGCGGCCCTGCAATGCGCAGACGGCACGCGGTCGACGGCGGGTCGATGCCGAGCAGCGGCTACGTGGCTTCGGCCGCCGCAACCAGGTTCGGGTGGCGCTGCTGCGCGCCCCCGGCATCTACGCCGCCGATCGCCTGCCGCTCGATCGCCTGCGCCGCGCTGACCCGGTGCTGGCGAGCGAGGACGATGTGCACACCAACCACATCCACGCCGACGACCTCGCGCGCATCGCCTGCCTCGCGCTGTACCGCGCCTTGCCGGGGCGCGCCTACAACGCGAGCGACGATTCCGGACTGCGCATGGGTGACTATTTTGACGCCGTGGCCGACCATTTCGGCCTGCCGCGGCCGCCGCGCATGGCGCGCGCGCAGATCGCGGAAACGCTGTCGCCGCTCACGCTGTCGTTCATGAGCGAATCGCGCCGTCTCGACAACCGGCGGTTGAAACGGGAACTGCGCCTGCGCCTGCTGTATCCGACGGTGGCGGACGGCCTGCGCGCCGTCGTCGCCTGCTGAGCAGGTCGCCCGCTGTCGCAAGTCCTTTTCGATCGAACCCGGAGCCCGTCCTTCGCATGCTGACCCTCAAGGCCTTTCACATCGTCTTCGTCGTGAGCTGGTTCGCCGGCCTGTTCTACCTGCCGCGCCTGTTCGTCAATCACGCCATGGTCGAGGACGCCGCCACCCGCGAGCGCCTCGCGCTGATGGAGATGAAGCTGTACCGCTTCATGACCCCGCTCGGCATCCTCGCCGTGGGGCTGGGCCTGTGGCTGTGGTTCGGCTACGGCTTCGCGGGCGGCTGGCTGCACGTGAAGACCCTGCTGGTGGTTTTCCTGGTCGCCTACCACCTCTATTGCGGGCGCCTGATGCGCGCCTTCGCCGCAGGGCGCAACACGCGCAGCCACGTCTGGTACCGCTACTTCAACGAGATTCCGGTGCTGGTGCTGTTCGTGGTGGTGTTCCTCGTCGTGCTCAAGCCTTTCTGAGCATGCACGGGATAGCGGAGGGCGCCCGCGCAGCGGGTGCGGCGCATGGAGACGAGAAGATGACGCAGAGCGCGCTGGACGCGGAGCACAGGGCGCCGGCTCGCCCGGTCGAGCTCGCCGAGTACAACTGGCAGGCGCATTCCATCCTGGTGGTGGACGACGAGGAGGGCATGCGCAACTTCCTCGAGCGCACGCTCGCCCGCCGCTGCGGCATGGTGCAGTCGGCGGCCGACGCCGAGCATGCCGCGGCGCTGATGGCGCGCCTGCACTTCGATCTGTTGATCCTCGACATCGCGCTGCCGGGCAAGTCGGGCATCGAGTGGCTGCACGAGCTGCGCGAACATGGTTACACCGGCGACGTCATTCTGATCACGGCGTTCGCCGACATGGAGACCGCGATCGATGCCCTGCGCGGCGGCGCTTCCGACTTCATCCTCAAGCCCTTCCGCGTCGACCAGATCCTCAACTCGATCAAGCGCTGCTTCGAGCGCGCCGGCCTGGCGCGCGAGAACTTCGTGCTGCGGCGTGAGCTTGCCGCCGGCCTCGGCGCCGACCCCACCGGGCTGGTCGGCCATTCGCCGGCGATGGAGCAGCTGCGCGCGATGGTGCGTCGCGTCGGGCAGATGCCGAGCACGGTGCTGCTGCTCGGCGAATCAGGCACCGGCAAGGAGGTGGTGGCGCGCGCGCTGCATCAGACCAGCCCGCGTGCGCAGCGCCCCTTCGTGCCGCTCAACTGCGCGGCGATCGCCTCCGAGCTGATCGAGAGCGAGCTCTTCGGCCACGTCAAGGGTGCGTTCACCGGCGCCTCCGAGAGCCGCAACGGCCTGTTCTACTACGCCCACGGCGGCACCCTGTTCCTCGACGAGATCAGCGAACTGCCGCTGGCGATGCAGACCCGCCTGCTGCGCGTGCTTGAGGAGCGCAGGCTGCGCCCGGTCGGCTCCGAACGCGAGCTGCCGGTGGACGTGCGCATCATCGCGGCCTCCAACCGCGACCTCGCCGCCGAAGTCGAGGCCGGGCGCTTCCGCCAGGACCTCTACTACCGCCTCGCCGTGCTCGACATCGTGCTGCCGCCGCTGCGCGTGCGCGCCGAGGATATTCCCGACCTCATGCGCCACTTCATGCAGCAGCTGTCGACACAGCTCGGCGTGGCGCCGCTGCCGCTGTCCCACGAGGTGGTGAGCCGGCTCGCCGCCTACGCCTGGCCGGGCAACGTGCGCGAGTTGCGCAACTACGTCGAGCGCTCGCTGATCCTCGGCTGCTTTCCGCCCGAGCCGAGTTCTGCGCCCGCCGCGGCGCCGGCGCTGTCGGCGGGTGAGCTCGAGCTGAGCCTGGCCGAGGTCGAGCGCCGTCACATCGAGCGCGTCACCGCAGCCAGTGACGGCAACAAGACCGAGGCTGCGCGCCGCCTGGGCGTGTCGCGCAAGACGCTCGAGCGCAAGTTTGCCGACTGGGCGCTCGAGGACGCCGCGGTGCAGCGCGCCGGACGTAGTTCTGATGCAGGCGCAGCAGTTTGCGATGCAGTACTTCAATATGGGACTACTAGCTTTACTTCTGGACTGACAAACGTTGACAATGAGAACCCAGGTTCTAGTGAGACCTTTACGGTCAACAATCCAGCACCGGGCTCAACCTACTATGTGAATGCTGATCAGTATTTGCAGGCTGCCTGTCCAAATTTTGATCTAACTTTCTCCTTGAATGGCTGTACGGGAACAGCAGGTGCCTGCGCGCCTCTTGCCGTCACCCTGGCCGACTTTGCTGCGGCGCAGCAGGGCAGCCTGGTGCAGGTGACGTGGGAGACCACCACCGAGCAGAGCAACCGCGGCTTCAATCTGTACCGCAGCACCAACGCGGCCGCGCCGGAGCAGCAACTCAACGCCGCGCTGATCCCCTCGCAGGCGCAGGGCAGTCCCAGCGGCTTCCTCTACACCTGGGATGACAGCGCTGGGCTGGTAGACGGTCAAACTTACTGGTACTGGCTGGAGGATGTGGACGTGAACGGCGTTGCCACCCTGCACGGGCCGGTGAGTGTGGCCTACGCCGTGCCTACCGCGGTAACGCTCGATGGTGTGCAGGCCGGTTCTGGTGCTCGCACGACACCCTGGCTGTTGCTGCTGCTGATAGCAGGGGCTGCCGTTGTGAGTTGGCAAGTACGGCGACTAGCACGATAAGCTAGCTGTGGTGGCAGTCTTTATAAGCTGTTTAAAAAGGCAATTCACAGAAAACAAGGTGGTTGAGTAGCGGCTTAGCACATCCAACCGACGTGGTTTAGAGTGCAACGCTACTCAACCAAAGCTTTTTAAACAGTCTCTTAGAGATAGACTGTTGTTCTTGAACTGGGCTAACCATTGGTTAGCCCAGTTTCTTTTTCAGGACTTGCGCAAGATGTACGTCCAAGAATAATGCCTGAATACAGGGTAAACAAAGTTGTTGAGCGAAGTTCAACAAGCTAAAGACCTCACCGCTGTCACTCGGAACGCAGTGAGGAGTCTCCCGTGCGTTGCTGAAGGGATTCCTTGGCCCTGTCGGTCCTTGGAATGACAGCCAGTGCAGCAACTGCCATAGGCAAAACTTGATTTATAAAGCACCGAATGACTTGGGAGGAGATTATGAACTATTCCTAAAGAGGCTGGTCAAAGCAGAAAGTTATATCTGGTCAGGTGGCTGAACATGAGTAGCGACGAGAAATCTCTGTTTCTGATGATATAGTGTCCCCGGCTGGATTGGATGGCGGCAGAAGGCCGGAATAAATGACGCAGCGCC
>JBEOKH010000304.1:0-19203 GCA_040275625.1 Thauera sp.
GGCATTTGGGCAAACAGATTGAAGCCCGCTTCAACCTACGTGACGGGGTTGACCCCCAAACCTACGGTATCGGCATCAAGGAACTCTGGGAGATCCCCGCCGGACAACACGTCCAGGGACTGGTGGTTCACACCGCGGGCTGGCCGATGGATACCGCCACCTATGGGGGCGGGTTCTGCTATCACCTGGAAGACAACCTGGTTTCCGTCGGTTACGTCGTCGGTCTCAACTACGCCAATCCCTATCTGTCGCCCTTTGAGGAGTTCCAGCGCTACAAGACCCATCCGGAGATACGCAAGTTTCTGGAAGGGGGCAAGCGCCTGGCCTATGGCGCGCGGGCCATTGCCGCCGGCGGCCTGCAAAGCCAGCCCAAGCTCGTCTTCCCGGGTGGCGCACTGATCGGGGATGACGCAGGTTTTCTGAATGCGGCGCGCATCAAGGGTACCCACGCCGCCATGAAGTCCGGCATGCTTGCCGCCGAGGCAGCCTTCGAGGCACTCACCGCCGGGCGCGCCCAGGACGAACTGTCAGCCTTCCCGGAGGCATTCAAAGCCAGCTGGCTGCACACCGAGCTGCACAAAACCCGCAACTTCAAGCCCTACATGAAGAAGGGCCTGTGGCTGGGTTCCCTGCTCTTTGGAATCGACCAGAAACTCTTCGGAGGCAATGTACCCTGGACACTGCATAACTCGGCCGACCACACAGCGCTCAAGCCTGCCGCCGAGTGCAGCCCCATCGCCTACCCCCGGCCGGACGGCAAGCTCAGTTTCGACCGGCTGTCCTCAGTCTTTCTCTCCAACACCAACCACGAAGAAGACGAGCCTTGCCACCTTCAGCTAAAGGATCCGGCGGTACCGATCTCGGTGAACCTGGCCAAGTACGATGCCCCGGAACAACGCTACTGCCCGGCGGGCGTGTATGAAATCGTGCGTAGCCCGGAGGGCGACAATCCGCGCTTGCAGATCAACGCCCAGAACTGCGTCCACTGCAAGACCTGCGACATCAAGGATCCGACCCAGAACATCAACTGGGTCGTGCCGCAGGGGGGTGAAGGGCCGATCTACCAGGGGCTGTGAGCGAGGGCTCGCCCGCAGGGGCCGATCGGGACGCGCGTCGCGCCTACGACGACCGCCGCGCGGCCCGCATCGCCGCGCGCACGAAGCGTGTCTTCGCCTTCGCATAGGCGACGCGGTCATCGGGATGCTCGGTGACGATGCGCCGCTTGAGCTCGCCATAGGCGCGCGCGGCCTCGGGGTGCGCGCGCAGGTAGTCGCGGAAGAGCAGGCGCTCCCACTCCGACGAACCCGCTTCCAGAAAATGGAGGTGATGCGTGCGCCGGCCCGCCGCATCGCGGCGGATGAACCATGCATAGTTCATGCCCGGCAGCCCGTGCTCGGGCGCGCGCCAGAAGAACTCATAGCCCTGCGCCTGCAGCAGCGGCGCGATGCGCTGCGCCACATCCTCCATCGCACGCACCTCGACCAGCATGTCGATGATCGGCTTGGCCGCCAGGCCGGGCACTGCGGTGCTGCCGAAGTGCTCGATGCGCCCGATCAGCTCCACCGGCAGCGCCGCGCGCAGCCGCGCCGCCTCCGCGGCGAACAGCCCCGGCCAGGCCGGATCGTAGGGTACGATCTCGACCCGCTCGTTGAGCGCGCGGGCGACGTGGCGAGGCGTGGGGTTCATGCGCGGGACTATAATCCCGGCGAGCTTTCACCGCCCGGACGAGGACATCATGGCCCTGCCCCAGCCTAACGACCCCCTCACCGCCGAAGACTACCTCCAGTGGGAAGCCGGGCAGCCCGAAAAGCACAAGTACGTGCGCGGCGAGACCGTCGCCATGGGTGGCGCCAGCCGCCGGCACGTAACGATCTCGCTCAACGTCGCCTCTGCCCTCGAAGGCACGCCCTGCCGCGCCTGCATGGCCGACATGAAGGTCCACGCCGCCGAGAACGAGGCTTATTTCTACCCCGACGTCCTCGTCACCTGCGACCCCGCCGACCACCGCGCCGACCTGCTCATGCGCGCGCCGACGCTAATCGTCGAGGTGCTCTCGCCCGCCACCGCCGCCTGCGACCGCGGCGACAAATTCGCCGCCTATCGCCGCATCCCCTCGCTGCGCGACTTCGTCCTCATCGACCCCGACCTGCGCCGCATCGAGCACTACCGCCACCGCGGCGACATCGGCTGGGACATCATCACCTTCGAGCCCGGCGACACGGCGCAACGGGCCAGCGTCGAGCTCGAGTTGCCAATCGCGGATGTGTATTTCAAGGCCGGGGTGGAGTGCTCGGCGTAGGCCGATCCCCCGCCCGGGCCTGCACAGCCACGACCGCCGCGAGACACCGCCGGCGGTCGTGACGTTTCAGGGAAGCGAAACCGTCCGTGGCAGACGATGAGCAAATGAAAGACCTGACCCTCGCACCGCCACTACTTGCGCGGCTCCTGCGCTTAACGAGAACAGACGGCATGGCCCCCCTCTATTCGGGGCGCCCGGTCGCATATTGCGGCAGTATCATGCGACCGGATCCAACACACAGACAATCCGATGAAAGCCGTGATCCTCGCGGGTGGCCTGGGCACCCGTATCAGCGAAGAAACCGTGAATCGCCCCAAACCGATGGTCACCATCGGCGGTCGCCCCATCCTGTGGCACATCATGAAGACCTACTCCAGCCATGGAATCCATGACTTCGTGATCTGCTGCGGCTACATGGGCTATGTCATCAAGGAATATTTCGCCAACTATTTCCTGCACATGTCGGATGTGACCTTCGACATGACTGACAACAGCATGGAGATCCATCAGCGCCATGCCGAACCCTGGCGCGTGACGCTCGTGGATACCGGCGAAAACACGCAGACCGGCGGGCGGCTGGCCCGTGTCGCCAACTACCTGCGGGACGAACATGCGTTCTGCTTTACGTATGGCGACGGCGTCGCGAACATCGACATCGGCGCGGAAATCGCCTTCCATGAGGCGCACGGCAAGCTCGCCACGGTGGCGGCCGTGCAACCACCGGGCCGCTTCGGCGCACTGGAGTTGAAAGGCGATGACGTCGACGCCTTCGTCGAGAAGCCACTCGGCGACGGCGGCTATATCAACGGTGGGTACTTCGTCCTCTCGCCCCGGGTGCTCGACTACATCGCCGAGGGCGACCAGACGGTGTTCGAAGGATCCGTCCTGAAGCAGCTGATTGCCCACCAGCAGCTTGCTGGCTACCGTCATAACGGCTTCTGGCGACCAATGGACAACTTGCGCGACAAGATCATGCTCGAGGATCTCTGGCAGCGTGGCGAGGCGCCATGGAAAACCTGGTGAGTCCGGCGTTCTGGCGCGGACGGCGGGTTTTCGTCACCGGTCACACCGGCTTCAAGGGCAGCTGGCTCAGTCTGTGGCTGCAGCAGATGGGCGCGGATGTGTCCGGCTATGCCCTGCAGCCCGCCACCACACCGGCTTTGTTCGGGGTCGCGGACGTCGAACGTGGCATGCACTCGGTGTGCGGCGATATCGGGGACTACGAGACGCTGCGACGGACCCTCGCGGCGGCAAGACCCGAGATCGTGCTCCATCTCGCCGCGCAGCCGCTCGTGCCGCACGCGTATGCCGCGCCCGTCGAGACCTTCGCGACCAACGCGATGGGCACCGTGAATGTGCTCGAGGCCTGTCGGCACCAGCCCGACGTGGCCGCCGTCGTCGTGGTCAGCAGCGACAAGTGCTACGAAAACCAGGAGCAAATCTGGGGCTACCGCGAAACCGACCCGATGGGCGGACACGACCCGTATTCGGCCAGCAAGGGCTGCACCGAGCTGATCGTCGCGTCCTACCGTCGATCCTTCCTCGCGCCCCGCGGCGTGGCGCTCGCCAGCGCCCGGGCGGGCAACGTGATCGGCGGCGGCGACTGGACCCTCACCCGTCTGGTGCCCGACGTTCTGGCGGCCTTTGCACGCGGCGAGGCCGTCGTGCTGCGCAATCCCGCTGCGATCCGCCCCTGGCAACACGTGCTGGAGCCCCTGGCGGGCTATCTGCTGCTGGCGCAGCGCCTCGTCGAGCATGGCGAAGCCTTCGCCGAGGGCTGGAACTTCGGCCCTGACGACACCGATGCCCGCACCGTGGCCTGGATCGTGGACAGGCTAGCCGCCGGCTCGGGCGCCAGTGCCGTCTGGAAGGCCTCCGACGAGCCACGGATCCATGAGGCGCACACCCTCAAGCTCGACTGCACCAAGGCCCGCGTCCGGCTCGGCTGGCAGCCGCGCTGGCAGGCGGAAGAAGCGGTCGCCCGCAGCCTTGCGTGGTATCAAGCCTGGCGCGCTGGTGCCGATATGTACCGATACACCCTCGACGAAATCGCCGCGTTCGCCACCACCCCATGAGCCTGATCCGCAAGACCCTCACGCCCGACGCCGACGGCCAACTGCTGCTCGCGCTGCCCGAGATGGCAGGGCAGGCGCTCGAGATCATCGTCCGCCCTGCGCGCCCAATGGTTTCGCCGCAGGCATGGCGCGCGGGCGTCGACCCCGTGCCCCCATCCGGCAAGGTGGTCGGCGACGCCGAAAAGGACGCCATGATCGATGCCGCCCTCGATGGGTGGCTCACCACGGGCCGCTTCAACGACGCCTTCGAGAGACGCCTCGCCGACTTCGTCGGCACACGCTTCGCCCTCACGGTCAATTCGGGCTCCTCGGCCAATCTGGTCGCCTTCTCGACCCTCACCTCGCCCAAGCTTGGCGAGCGGGCGATCCGCCCCGGCGACGAGGTGATCACGGTGGCTGCAGGCTTTCCCACCACCGTCAATCCGATCCTGCAGAACGGCGCCATCCCCGTCTTCGTCGATGTGAGCCTGCCGACCTACAACATCGATGTGACGATGCTCGAGGCCGCCCTGTCTCCCCGCACCAAGGCCATCATGATCGCCCACACGCTGGGCAATCCGTTCGATCTCGATGCGGTTTGCGCGTTCGCCGAACGGCACGGACTGTGGCTCATCGAAGACTGCTGCGACGCGCTCGGCTCCACCTGGAAAGGCCGCAAGGTCGGCACCTTCGGGCATCTCGCCACCCTCTCCTTCTACCCGGCACACCACATCACCATGGGCGAAGGCGGAGCGGTGCTCACCAACGACCCGCAACTGCGCCAGATCGCCGAATCCTTCCGCGACTGGGGCCGCGACTGCTGGTGCAAGCCCGGCTGCGACAACACCTGTGGCAAGCGCTTCGGCTGGCAGCTCGGCAGCCTGCCCGCCGGCTACGACCACAAGTACACCTACAGCCACATCGGCTACAACCTCAAGATCACCGATATGCAGGCTGCCTGCGGGCTCGCCCAGCTCGACCGGCTGGACGGGTTCATCGAAGCGCGCAAGCGCAATTTTGCGTACCTGAGCGCAGCGCTGGCCGACGCGCGTGAATTCCTGATCCTGCCCGAGGCGACGCCCGACAGCGATCCGTCATGGTTCGGATTCCCGATCACGTTGCGGCCGGAAGCAGGCGTCAATCGGGTGGACCTGCTGCAGTACCTTGAACAACACAGGATTGGCACACGCCTGCTGTTCGCTGGCAACCTCATCCGCCAGCCCTCCATGGCCGGCCGCGGGTTCCGGGTGGTCGGCGACCTGGCGGTCGCGGACAGGATCATGCGGGATACGTTCTGGGTGGGCGTGTGGCCAGGGCTTGCGGTTGCACAGCTTGACTACAGTGCCAACATGATCGCTCGCTTCGTGGGCGCCGGATTCTGAGTCGCGCCGATGTCCGCCGAACTCTACCGCCCCTGCCCTTTGTGCGAGAACCTCGCATCGGAAGTCCTCACCAGCATCGACCTGCCGCAGCCGAGCGCCTCCCCGCTGCCTGCGGGCTACCAGCTGATGATCTGCGGCAAGTGCGATTTCGCCTACGCGGACACCTGCGCTACCCAGCAGGACTACGACCAGTATTACCGTGAGCAGGCAAAATACGGCGGCCCCACTGGCACCGGCGCCGGGCTCGACGCGCCAGACCGGAATCGCCTCGAGTCCCTCGCTGACCGCCTTCAGGGATGGCTGCCGGGCCGCTCCGCCACCATCCTCGACATTGGCTGTGGCGCGGGCGGGCTACTGCAAGTGATCGTCTCCCGCGGCTACCGAAACGCCGAAGGGCTGGAGCCCGACCCGGCTGCAGTCGCGGCCGCCACCCGCCTGGGCCTGCAAGTCCGGCCCGGCTTGGTCAGCGACGCGGCTACCGTACATGCAGGCCGCCACTTCGACCTGATCGTTATGTCGCACGTCGTAGAGCACCTGCGCGACCTCTCGTGGCTGAACACCCTCCCGAATCTGCTCGCCCCGAACGGCGTGCTCTACGTCGAGGTGCCCGACGCCCGCGGCTACCGCTGCGGCGAGCGGCCGCCCTTTTATTACTTCGACAGCGAGCACATCAACCATTTCGGGCCGCGCGCCCTTGCCCGCCTCTTCGCGAAGACGGGGTTACAAGCGCATGCTCTGGTCGATGTCTCCCTGCAACTCGGAGACGGTACGGCTTATCCCGCCATTGCCGGCGTTGCGGGAGCGGGGAGCGCAGACCTGCCGACGCCACCCGCCGCAGCCGCCAAGCGGCTGCGCGCCTACATAGCCGAAAGCCGGCGCCTTGGCGCGGCCAGCGCACGCATCCACCCCCCACTCGGCCCGGCCCCCGTGCTGGTGTGGGGGGCCGGCTCCTGGGCCCAGCGCCTTCTCGGCCAGGGCGCGCTACCCCTCCATCAGGTAAGCGCCTTCCTGGACAACGCCCTCAACAAGCAGGGGCAGACCTTCGCCGGCAAGCCAATCCTATCGCCAGCGACCGGATTGGCTCGTCACCCGAACGCGCAAGTCCTGATCTGCATCGCCGTAGACCCTCATCAAATCGAGGCACAGATCCAGCACATCGCCCCCGGACAGTCCCGCACCCTGCACTTCTTCAATATCGACACAGCATGAACGTATCCGAACGCATCGCCGACTGGCTGGCCAACCACGGCATCGAGCAGGTGTTCACCGTCACCGGCGGTGGCGCGATGTATCTAAACCAGGCCCTAGCCTCGCACCCGCGGCTAACTTGCACGTTCATGCACCACGAGCAGGCGTGCGCGATGGCGGCCGAAGGCTACGCCCGTATCGCCGGCAAACCGGCCGTAGTGATGACCACCACCGGCCCCGGCGGCATCAACGCGCTCAACGGCGTATTCGGAGCGTTTACCGACTCCATCCCGATGCTGATCATCAGCGGTCAAGTCAAGCGTGCCACCTGCCTGGATTACACCCCAGTGCCCGGCCTGCGCCAGCTTGGCGACCAGGAAGGCCCGATTGTCGCGATGGCAAAGCCGGTGACCAAGATGGCCGAACACGTCGGCAGTCCTGAAGCTGTCACCGAGGTGCTGCCTCGCGCCCTCACCACTGCGACGAGCGGTCGCCCTGGTCCGGTGTGGCTCGATATTCCACTGGACGTGCAGGCCGCCGACTGCGGCCCGATTCCCGCTCCCAACCCAACGCCCCCCGTCCGCTCCGCCGAGCTCGACGGTGACTGCGCAAGGATTGCCGGCCGCCTGCAACGCGCTCACCGGCCCCTGCTCCTCGCTGGCACAGGCGTGCGGCTCGCTGGCGCCGAACACACCCTGCTCCACTTTGCCGAAGCCCACGGGATTCCCGTCTGTACCGCCTGGACCCACGACATCATCGCCAGCGACCACCCTCTCTTTGCCGGGCGTCCTGGCACCATCGGCACGCGGGCGGGTAATATCTGCACTCAAAACGCCGACTGCGTGATCGTCGTCGGCTCACGCCTCAATATCCGCCAGGTCAGCTACAACTGGTCAAGCTTCGCCCAGCACGCCTTCATTGCGCAGATCGACATCGACCCGGCTGAACTCGCCAAACCGTTCGTTCAGCCCGACCTTCGGGTGGCGGCTGACGCCGGTGCGTTCCTGGACGGCCTGACCGCCGCCTGTGCCGGTGGCCTGCCCGACTTCTCGTCATGGGCGACTTGGTGCCGCGACATCAGCCAGCGCTACCCCACGGGCGGTCTCGCCCCGAACGGCCCGCAGCTGCACCCCTACGCACTCGTCGAGCGCGTGTTCAGCCAGTTGCGGGACGACGACATCATCGTCTGTGGCAACGCATCGGCCTGCATCCTTCCTTTTCAAGTCGGACAGCTCAAGGCGGGCCAGCGCATGTTCAGCAACTCCGGCTCCGCCTCGATGGGCTACGATCTTCCTGCAGCCATCGGCGCTGCCCGGGCCGCCAGCACCCGGAGGGTGATCTGCTTTGCCGGCGACGGCAGCCTTCAGATGAACATTCAGGAATTACAGACCCTCAAGACCCTCGATCTCGATGTCGCCATCGTTCTCATCGACAACGGTGGTTACCTGTCGATCCGACAGACCCACGAGAATTTTTTTGGCCGCATCGTCGGCGCGACCCCGACGTCGGGTGTCGACTTCCCCGACTTCGCTCGTATTGCCCAAGCCTACGGGCTGGATGCAGTAAGCGTCGCAACACCTGCGGACCTGCCCACTCTCGACGCCAGCCTCGCCCGACGTGGCCCCGTGCTCATCGCTGCCCGCGTCGATCCCTCACGGGGCTTCGAGCCACGAATCAAGTCGCGCGCACTGCCCGAAGGCGGCTTCGCTACTCCGGAACTGGATGACATGTTCCCCTTCCTGCCACCGGCCGAACTGGCAGCGGTACGCGCCGAAGCCGCCGCCGTCCGCGCGAGGCTGCGCCCGGGAGCCAGAACATGACCTCACCCACACTCCCGTCGCTCCAGATCGAGAAGGACACGGGCCTCGCCCGTGCCCGACACGAGGGTCTGTTGATATTCGGCTGCGGCAGTTTCGCCCGCGATGTTCACGCGGCCGCAGCCGCGAGCGACATTCCAGTCGCCGGCTTCGTCGTGTCATCTGGTGCGCCGACGATTTGTAACGGACTGCCGGTTGCCCCCCTTGATGCGCTGCCCCCGGACTGGCGACGCCGCCCACTTTGGATCGGAGTCTTCAATCGGGAAGCCATCTCCGACTACGCCCGCATCATCGACGCATGCCGCGCAGCCGGGTTCGCCACGCCGCTGATGCCCCAGCAGTACTACGCCGCACTGGCCGACCACCTTGGCTGGCGCTACTGGCTCGCTGACCGGACCGGATACGCTGCACAACGGGACGCGCTCGAGTCCGTACTCGGCAGACTGGAGGACACCGACAGCAAGACTTACTTCGCCGACCTCCTGCGTTTTCGCCTCGGACATCTCGCGACAATTCCTGGAGTACCGGTAGCTGGCGTCCAGTATTTTCCGGATTTTCTCCTGGCACAGACGCGGGACCCCCTGGGCTTTGTGGATGCCGGCGCCTATGACGGCGACACGCTCGCCGAAGCGGCCCGCAGTCTCCCCCTTCGCGAAGCTTGGGCCTTCGAGCCAGACGGAGACAGCTTTACCCGCCTCGCGACCCGCGCCCGCTCGCTGCGGGTACCCACCGTGTGCGTGCCCTGTGGCGTTTCGTTGATCAACGGCACGCTTCCCTTCACCAGCGGGCAGGGCGAAGCGAGCAGGCTAAGTGTTGATGGTGACGCCCATGCCCCGGTGGTGCGCCTTGACGACTGCCTGCCCCATGCCCAGGTCGGTTATCTCAAACTCGACGTTGAAGGTCATGAACTCGATGCGCTCGCTGGCGCTGAGGCGTTAATCCGCCGCAATCGCCCGTTCCTCGCGATTGCCGGCTACCACCGATGGGACGATCTCTGGCGTATTCCGCAGTGGATCGCCAGCCTTGGTCAGGACTACCGCCTGCGCTTCCGCATCCACGCCCACAACGGTTTCGATGCTGTCTTCTATGGGTATTGAGGTATCACCATGAACAACGCGATTTTCGAGAACCTTTTCATCCTGGAACTCGCCAACAACCATTGGGGGCGCATAGAGCGAGGTATGCGCATCGTCAACGACTTCGCGCAGGTCGTCCGTTTCAACAACGTGCGGGCCGCAATCAAACTCCAGTTTCGCGAGGTGGACCACTTCATCCACAAGGATTACCGCGGCCGCGAAGACATCCGCTACATCAAGAAGACCGAAGGCACGCGGCTCACCAAAGCCGAGTACCGTACGCTCGTCAAGGCCATCAAGGAACGCAACTGCATACCCATGGCCACGGCCTTCGACGAAGCCTCGGTAGATCTTTGTGAGGAACTCGATCTCCCGATCATCAAGATCGCGAGTTCCGATATCAACGATTGGTTTCTGATCGAGCGCATCGCCGAGACCCGCAAGCCTGTCATCGTATCCACCGGCGGCTCGACCCAGAAGGACATCGACGACATGGTGACCTTCTTCGCCAACCGCAACATTCCGCTGGCGATCAACCACTGCGTGTCAATCTACCCGAGCGAGGACGACGAACTTGAACTGAACCAGATCGACTTTCTGCGTCAGCGCTACCCCATGAACGTCATCGGCCTTTCGACTCACGAGTATCACGACTGGACCTCGTCGATGTTGATCTCTTATGCCAAGGGCGCACGGACATGGGAGCGCCATATCGACATCGAGGAAGACGGGATCCAGGTCTCCCCTTATTGCTCGCTTCCCCATCAGATCGACGCGTGGTTCAAGGCGTTTCACAAGGCCGTCGAAATGTGTGGCGGACCAGGCACGAGCAAGCGTGTCCCGAAGAAGAAGGAAACCGAGTACCTTGACGCCTTGGTAAGGGGCGTCTACGCCAAACGCGACCTGCCAGAGGGATACGAACTCCAGCATCAGAATTCGGAGGATGATTTCTACTTGGCAGTCCCGCTGCAGAAGGGCCAGTTGTCTTGCCGAGAAACGATGAACGGACTCAGGCTAATCCGCCCGGTAAAAAAAGACACGGCACTCTCCATCGATGACGTCGACAGCCCGTACTCACAGAACGAGGCGCTTCGCAAGCTGATCTACAGCCGTGGTCTATGAGTCACAAATGACCTCGTGCGCCTTGCCAGACCCCTGCTGCCCAGCCATTCACGGTCAGCTAGCCCTGCTGTTGCCCCATGTTTCGCTGGACGCCCTCGAAGGCAAGCACATCCTGCTATCAGGCGGCACCGGCTTCTTCGGCTACTGGCTCCTCAGCCTGCTCGACCTGCTGAACCGACAAGGCCTACACGTTGAGGTGAGCGTGCTCTCCCGCAACCCTGCAGCCTTTCTCGCGCGCGCTCCTTTTTTCTCGGGTAGCACTTGGCTCAAATGGCTGAAGGGAGACGTCAAGACTTTTCCGAAATCGGGCCCCGCAGACCTGATGATTCATGCTGCCACCGAAACCAGCGCAGCCGCCCACGCCCGGCCGCTGATGATCATGGACGATGTACTGCTGGGCACCCGCCATGCTCTCCAAAGGGCGCTCAATAGCGAAATTGGGCGAATCCTTTTTGTCAGCTCGGGGGCGGTTTACGGTACCCAATCAGCCACGGTTCAGCAGATTACCGAGGACACCACGTCAGCCTGTGACTCCATGGCCCCTGCAAGCGCCTACGGGGAAGCCAAGCGTGCAGCAGAGCAATGGTGCGTTCAGTTCGGCCTTGTCCATGGCGTGGACATTCCCGTTGCTCGCTGCTTCGCCTTCGTCGGAGCTGGACTACCCCTCAATGGCCATTTTGCGATTGGCAACTTCATACTCGACGCGCTCGAGAACCGTCCCATCCACGCAAACGGCGACGGGACGCCGGTACGCAGCTATCTGTACGGTGCCGACCTGGCCTTGTGGCTGCTTCAGATATTGCTGCACGGCAGCCACGGCAGAGCCTACAACGTGGGGGCTGACCAAGGCCTCTCGATCGCCGCCGTGGCGCACGCGGTTCGCGATGCGCTCGCGCCGCACCTCGCGATACAAATCACCCAGACAGCCCCCTCCAGCGCACTGCGCAGTCGCTATGTACCCAGCATCCAGCGCGCCCGCGACGAACTGGGTCTCGATGTCTGGACGCCCCTCGCGACCGCTATTCGCATGACCGCGGACAGCGCATGCCTACGCCCCCAGTGAACGAGTTCCATCCGATGCCTACCAAGCGCAAGCTCTATTCCAAGCCACGCCGCCCTTTCTATATCGAGGCGCCAAGTTATCGGCGAACATCGGCGGGGATTCGTGTGATGCACCTTCTGTGTCACGCCCTCAACAGTGTCGGCGAAGAAGCCTACGTCTATCCGACTGAAACCAACCCATCCCTCGACACGCCCATCGCCACGCCTGAAATCATCGAGCGGCACCGTGCAACCGGCCGCCAGCCGATCGTTGTTTATCCCGAAGTCGTGTCAGGCAACCCCAGAGGTGCAGGCTCAGTGGTTCGCTATGTGCTGAACAGGCCGGGGTTCCTGGGCGGCGACACGGAGTTCCCCGATACGGAACTTGTTTTCGGGTTCGGCCGCAATGCACTGCCAGAGGATGCGGATTCCCGAAACGTTCTCTTCCTGCCCCCGATCGACATTTCGATCTTCAACAACTTGGACAACCCGAACGACAACAAACGTGCCGGAGTTCTGCTCTACCCCGGCCGCTACGTCTCTGCACTTTCCCTTTACCCTGACGTTGCAGCGCGCGCCACGCTGATTACGCCCTCCTGGCCCGAGAGCCACGAGCAACTGGCTGAACTCTTCCGGCGTAGCGAAGCAGTGTATTGCTTTGAATCCACGGCAATTGCAACCGAAGCGATCCTCTGCGGCTGTCCGGCCATCGTTCTTCCCTCCCCATTCTTCAACGGAGCACTGTTGAACGACGCTGAACTTGGACGACATGGCTTTGCGCTCAACGATAGCCCCGAGGAAGTGGACTACGCCACACGCACGGTCGGCCTGCTGTGGGAGGCCTATGAGCAAGCTGAAGAGCGGTTCTGGCAGCAGCTTGAACACTTCATCGCACTCGCTCAGGCGATGCCGTTTCTGGAACTGCCGCCCGCCCCTTTGGCAGACCCGGAACGCGAAGGCACGCGGAATCGTTACGCCACCTGGCACGCCCGCACGGCATTCGCCGAGATCGACGCCCAACTCCTCGCCGAACGCATGGTGCTCAAATGGACGAAGCGCCCCGGCATGCACCTTTTGATGGCGTTGCATCCGGGCGAAGAGGGGCTGCTCGCCGACACCCTCGACAGCCTCGCCATCCAGCTCTATCCGGACTGGCTGCTCAGTGTGGTGACCGAGCTGCCCAAGCCGGAAGGCCTTGACGAGCTTCCCAACCTGCAATGGCTCTCGCTGCAGGACGCCAGCCATATCGACTACGTGATCGACGAGATCGCAGCCGCATCGGCGGGGACGTGGCTGGCGCGGATCGAACCCGGACTCACCTTCGAACCTCACGCCCTGCAGGTGTTCGCGGATTACATCAATGCGCGCCCGATGTGGCACCTGATGTACTGCGATGAAGACACCCGGGAGGAAGACGGCGCACTCAGCCAGCCCTTGTTCAAGCCCGACCTCAATCTCGACCTGCTGCGCGCGCAGAACTATTTCGGCGCCTTCGTGCTGGTGGAAAAGGAAGCCTTTCTCGTCACGGGTCGTTACGGCACCCATCGCGGCGCCGAAACCTACGACCTCAGCCTGCGCGTGCTCGACCAGGTCGGACCGCAGGCGGTCGGTCACGTAGACCAGATGCTCGTTCACCTCCCCCGAGCCTCGACGCGCGCGATGGCGCCCGAGGCCGAGCGCCTCGCCGTCGAGGACCACCTGCGGCGCCGGGGGCTCGCGGCCGAGGTCGGCGAAGGCATCGTCTTCGGCACTCGCCACATCGAATACGCATGGCCCGAGACGCCGCTCGTCAGCATCGTGATCCAGACCCGGGACCGTGAAGAATACCTGCGCCCCCTGCTCGACAGCCTGCACGAGCACACCCTCTACCCCAATTACGAGCTCATCATCGTCGACAACGAGACCCGCGACCCGGACGCCGCGGCGTGGCTGACGACGATCCCTTCGGATCCGCGCTGGCGCGGCCGCGCGCAGGTCCTGCCGATGCCGGGCCCCTTCAACTGGGCGGCCGGCGCCAATCTAGGCGCAGAAGCTGCCAGCGGGGAGTACATCCTCTTCCTCGACAACGACATGCATGTGGTCCAGGACGAATGGCTGAGCCGGCTGATCGGGATCGCCCAGCGCCCCGAGGTCGGCATCGTCGGCCCGCGCCTGGCCTTCGCCGAGACGGCGCGCGTCCAGGAGACCGGCTGGGTGCTCGGGCTCCATGGACTTGCCGGCAGTCCCTGGAAGAACGACATGGACCTGACCGACCCCGGCTACATGGGGCGGGCCGTTTGCGACCAGCGCGTCGGGGCGGTCAGCGGCTCCGCCTTGCTGGTGCGCATGTCCCTGTTAGCGGAGGTCGGCGGATTCGACGCGGACGCTTTCCCGGTATTCGACGGCGCCCTCGACCTCTGCCTGCGCATCGCCGAACGCGGCAAGGACGTCGTGTGGACACCGTATTCCATGATCGTCCACTACGGTGGCGTGTCGATGCACGAGCGACAGACCGACCCTGCTTCAGCGTTGTCCGACCTCCTTGCGCGCAAGGCAGAACGTGAACAGGTGCTCGGCCGCTGGCTGCCACAGCTCGCGAACGATCCCTCCTACAACAGACATCTGAGTCTGGTGGAGCCCTACAAGCCCGAACACGTCGTCCCGATTACCTGGGACACCCGGTTCCACGACCGACCACGCATCATGGGGATCCCGCTCTCGGGGGCGGCGGGCGAGTACCGCCTGCGCGCGCCCCTCAGGACGATCGCGCGTGCCGGACTGGCGGAAACACTGATCTGTGAGCCCCCTGCGCCCAAGACCGTGCGCATCCTGTCGGCAGTGGAGCTTGCCCGCGCAGCAGCGGACGTCGTCATCTTCCATCAGCCCGTGGACGACCTGCAGGCAGAGACCCTGCAGAACCTGGCGAGGCTGCTGCCCGGAACGCGCCGAATCATCACGATCGACGACCTTATCACGGCGGTACCGAAGAAAAACGCCTTCCACAAGTTCGGTTTCAAGGATGCGCGGCCGCGGCTGCGCAAGACCCTCGGGCTGGCCGATCGGCTGGTCGTGAGCACCGAGCCGCTGGCCGATTTCTGCCGGGACATGATCGACGACATCCGGATCATGCCAAATTGCCTCGAGAAGGCGATCTGGGACGGAGCCCGACCGCCCGGACTGCCGCGGCGCAAGCCCCGGGTCGGCTGGGCGGGCGCCCAACAGCATCTTGGCGACCTCGAGCTGATCTACCCGGTGGTCGAGGCACTGGCAGACGACGTCGACTGGATCTTCATGGGCATGTGCCCTGATCCGCTGCGCCCCTTCGTCCACGAATTCCATGACTTCGTGCGCGATTTCGAACGCTATCCGGCAGCACTCGCCCAACTGGACCTCGACCTCGCGCTTGCACCGCTCGAGATCAACGCCTTCAACGAAGCCAAGAGCAACCTGCGCCTGCTCGAGTACGGCTTCATGGGCTGGCCGGTGATCTGTACCGACGTCTTCCCCTACCAGGTCGCGCCGGTGACCCGCCTCGCGAACGACCCCCAACGGTGGATCGCCGCCATCCGGGAGCAGCTTGCCGACCCGGAAGGTCTGCACAAGGCAGGCAAACGCCTGCAGGACTGGGTGCTGAGTGGCTTCATGATCGAAGACCATGCGGCGAGCTGGCTCGACGCCTACCGCCCGTGAAGGCCCGGCACGACACGATCTGCGGGGGCGCGATCGCGCCCCTTTTTTTTGTCCGCTCCCCTCAAGCACACACCGCCGAGTCCGTAATCAAGGCACACGCAGGGGAAATGCGTGACGGCAGAGAAAATGCTAAAGGAAGCAAACTCTCCGGCCGTAATAGAGGACAAGAGCACAGCAAAACGCTCCGCACCCGCCGAGGCCAATGACTCAACCCACGGGTGTATGACCAACCTGACATTCCAGGAGAAATATCATGGCCCAGACGATCAACACCAACGTCGCCTCGCTCAACGCGCAGCGTAACCTCACCAGTTCCCAGGGCTCGCTGGGTACCACCCTGCAGCGCCTCTCCTCCGGCCTGCGTGTCAACAGCGCCAAGGATGATGCGGCCGGCCTTGCAATTGCCGAGCGCATGAACTCGCAGGTGCGCGGCATGAACGTCGCAATCCGCAACTCGAGTGACGCGATCTCTCTTGCCCAGACCGCGGAAGGCGCACTGGGCATGATAGGCGACTCCCTGCAGCGCATGCGCGACCTCGCAGTCCAGTCCGCCAACGGCACCAACACCTCCGGCGACCGCGCAAGCCTTCAGCTCGAATTCAAGCAGTTGCAGGAAGAGATCACCCGCCTCGCCGACCAGACCAAGTTCAACGGCGAGAAGGTCCTGGCCGGCACCACATTCAAGTTCCAGGTCGGTGCGAACAGCGGCGAAACGATCTCCGTCTCGGCTACTGCGGTCAACTCGTCGAACATCGGCAGTGCAGCGGCTTCCGGTGTCGCGATCGACGGCAGTGCAAGCACGAATGCGGAATCGGCGATCTCCTCGATCGACAACGCGATTGCCGAAGTCGTGAAGCAGCGCGCCACCTTCGGCGCCGCGCAGACCCGCTTCGAGTCTGTCGTGTCGAACCTGCAGGTCGCCTCCGAGAACCAGGCTGCCGCCCGCGGTCGCATCATGGACGCCGACTTCGCCACCGAAACCGCGAACCTGTCGCGCACGCAGATCCTGCAGCAGGCGGGTACCGCGATGCTGGCGCAGGCGAACTCGCTGCCGCAGAACGTGCTGTCCCTGCTCCGCTAAGTCTCGGCGAGCGTCATGAACCGACCGGCGCGGGGCGTACAATACGCTCCGCGCCGTTGGCCCATCAGGAGGTCGCATCATGTCCATTCAGTCGATCAACAACGCGTCGATGTCGATGCAGCCGATGTCGGCTGCGCCCGTCCGCGATGCCCAGACGGCACGCAACCAGACGGAAAGCACAGCCAGCATCGAGACGCGCAGCGAAAACATTCAGCAAAATGGCAACGCGCAGGAGCAGGCCCAGCGCGTGCCCAGCGCGGGAGAACTCCAGAAGGCACTTGAGGAAGTCGAGAAGGCCGTCGCACCGATGGCGCAGAGCCTGCAGTTTTCGCTCGACAAGGACTCCGGCAGGACTGTGGTGAAGGTCATGGATACCGACACCAACGAAGTGATCCGGCAGATCCCGTCCGAAGAAGTGCTCGCCATCTCGAAGGCAGTCGACAAGCTGAAGGGTTTGCTCCTCAAGCAGCAGGCCTGACCGGCAGGAGGGTAGCGACATGGCAATCAGTGCAGCAGGGGTCGGGTCCGGCCTGGACGTCGGCAGCATCATCAACCAGTTGATGGCGGTCGAACGCCAGCCTTTGTCCCGCCTGGAAAGCCAGCAGAAGAGCTACCAGTCCAAGCTCTCCGCATTTGGTCAGGTGCAAAGCGCGATGTCCAAGCTGCAAGACGCGGCGACGGCGCTGAGCAAGTCAACCACCTTCTCGGCCACCACGGCGACTGCAGGCGACACCAAGGCATTCACGGTCGGCTCGACCGCGTCGGCCCAGACCGGCAGCTACAACATCGAGGTCACTCAGCTCGCGCGCGCACAGCGTACCGCGACGAGCGCCACGACCGCGCCCGACCTCAGCGGTGGCGGCTCGCTCACGATCACCCTCGGCGCGGGCGCGCCAAAAACGGTCAACCTTGCCGACGGCGGCACCCTGCAGGATCTGCGCGATGCGATCAACTCCGCCGACGCAGGCGTCAGCGCCCAGATCATCAACAACGGCACCGTCAACCAGCTCGTCATCAGCAGCAAGGAAACCGGGGCGGCAAACGCGTTCAAGCTTGCAGGCAGCGGAGGCCTGAGCGAGCTCAGCTTTGATCCGGCCGCGACACCGTCGGCTGACATGGTCGCAGTCCAGCAGGCCAAGGACGCGATGCTGAGCATCGATGGCCTCGCGATCACCCGTGGCAGCAACACGGTGAGTGATGCGATCGAGGGTGTGACGCTGACCCTCTCCAAACCGACCGACGGCGAAACCACGATGACCGTCGCGCGCAACGACGACATCGCCAAAAAGGCGATCGACGATTTCGCCAAGGCTTACAACGATCTCAACACGCTCATCCGTAGCCAGACCAGCTACGACGCGGCGACCAAGAAGGCCGGCACGCTGAACGGTGACGCCAGCGTGCGCTCGATCCAGGGCCAGTTGCGCAGCGTACTCGCGAACCCGATTTCTGGCCTGAGCGGTGCGACCATGCTCTCGGACGCCGGAATCACTTTCAAGACCGACGGCAGCCTGTCGGTCGACAGCGCCAAGCTCACCGCCGCACTCGCCGACCCGGCGAAGAAGATCGGCGAACTGTTCGCTGGCAATGGGACCGTCGACGGTTTTGCCAAGACGCTCGAGACGCGCATCAAGGACATGCTCGGTACCGAGGGTCTGCTGACGGCGCGGACCGACGGCATCAACCGCACGATCAAATCCTTCGACAGTCGCATCGAGTCGCTCGAAGCACGACTGGTAAAGGTGGAGGCACGCTACAGCGCCCAGTTCTCGGCGCTCGACGTCGCGATGTCCAGCATGAGCACCACCAGCGCTTACCTGACCCAGCAACTCGCCAACCTTTAAACCCGGGGCGCTCCCCGAATCCCCAGGAGAAGAGAAACGATGTTCGGAGGCTTTGGTAACCGCGCCGCCGCCTATGCGAAGGTGAGCGTCGAAACCGGCGTCAACACCGCCGACCCGCACAAGCTCATCCTGATGCTGTTCGACGGCGCGCTGCTGCAGGTGCGCACCGCCGGCATCGCGATGCAGAACAAGGACATTCCTGCCAAAGGCATGGCGATCTCCAAGGCGATCGAGATCATCATCAACGGACTCAAGGTCAGCCTCGACATGAGCGCCGGCGGCGAGCTCGCGCAGCGCCTGGCCGCGCTCTACGACTACATGAGCGAGCGCCTGCTCTACGCCAACCTGCACAACAGCCAGCCCGCGCTCGACGAGGTCGCCGGCCTGCTGGGCACGCTGCGCGAGGCGTGGGCAGAGATCCGCAGCCAGGTGCAGCCGAGCCCGGCGTGAGGCTTCGCACGGGTTTTCTGTAGGAGCGCCGGCAGGCGCGAATCCCCCCGTTCCATCCATACCTACGCCGGCACGTGGGAATCGGCCGAAATTCGCGCCTGCCGGCGCTCCTACAGGGGCGATTCCCGACGAGCTAAACATTTCTTGATTAGCAACGATGCTCAGCCAGGCACCCCAACG
>JBEOKH010000305.1:0-3900 GCA_040275625.1 Thauera sp.
CGCGCGCGAGCTCACCCTGGATGACGCCGCGGCCCTCGCCCGCCTGCCCCGGGTGCGCCATGTCAGCGCCTCGGTGAGCGGCAACGCCGAGGTGCGTGCGCAGGGTCGGGTGCGGCGCACCACCGTGCTCGGCGTGGGGCCGCAGATGCAGGAGGTGTATTCAATGCGGGTGCGCGTCGGCAGCTTCCTGCCCCCCGACGAGGCCGCCAGCGCGCGCGGCTTCGTCGTGCTCGGCGCCAAGCTCAAGCGCGAACTCTTCGGCACCGCCAACGCGCTCGGCGAGCGCGTGCAGATCGGCGCCGAGCGCTTCCGCGTGGTCGGCATCATGGAAGAGAAAGGCCAGTTCCTCGGCGTGGATCTCGACGACGCCGCCTACATCCCGGTGGTGAGGGGCATGGCGCTGTACAAGCGCGACGGCGTGATGGAGATCGCGGTCACCTACGACCCTGACGCGACTGCCGCGCGCGTCGCCGGATCGGTGAAGGCGCTGATGATCGCCCGCCACGGACGCGAGGACTTCACCGTGCTCACCCAGGAAGACATGCTCGCCACGCTGTCCAACATCCTCGACATCCTCACCGCCGCGGTCGGCGCGCTCGGCGGCATCTCGCTGCTGGTAGGCGGGGTCGGCATCGTCACCATCATGAGCATCGCGGTCACCGAGCGCACCGGGGAGATCGGCCTGCTGGTCGCGCTGGGCGCGCGCAGGCGAACCATCCTCGCGCTCTTCCTCGGCGAGGCGGTGGTGCTCGCCGGGATCGGCGGCTTGCTAGGCCTCGCAGCGGGCGCCGGGCTCGCTGCGCTGGTCGGGCTGCTGGTGCCGGCGCTGCCGGTCGCCACGCCGTGGCCCTTCGCCGTGGCGGCGGAGGTTGTCGCACTGGTCATGGGGCTCACCGCTGGCGTGCTGCCGGCGCGGCGCGCGGCGCGGCTGGATGCGGTGGAGGCATTGCGGGCCGAGTAGACGACCCAGCCCGGGTTCGCGGCTTCCGCCGCTCCTACTGGAGCAGGAGCATGGACGGGTGGCGGCTCTCCGTAGGAGCGCCGGAAGGCGCGAATGCAGCCGCGGGGTTCGGCACCCGCCATCGGGTTCGCGGCTTCCGCCGCGCCTGCACGGGCCTGGGGCGCGATGCCGGAGCGGGAAGGACGGTCCGCCTCAAGGGGGGCCTGAACAATCAAAAACTTGACACAAGTCAACCTTTATTCATGTTCACGATGCATTCGCGCAACAAACGCCTAGATTGGAAGCGAGTAGTTCGTGAAATAAGTCACGGTTTTCCAACTCCACCAACAAGAGGCCGTGACGCAGGAAGGAGACCATCATGTGTACATTCGACGCCCCGATCGCCCGTTGCGAAGCCATGAATCAGATGGTGCTGCTGGACGAAACCCGTAGGGAATGCGCTTTCGAACACGGCTGCCCGCCTGGCCAGAAATGCCCGCTCAATGGCTGCTTCGCTCGTCAGAGCGGGCTCTTCGAAGCCCACCTCGAAATCGGCGCACATGGCCAGCCGCGCGTCGCTCACCACGCGCACTAGCGCCTGACCCGCCTCCCATCCGTGCTCCCCGACGCAAGCTCGGGGAGCACTCTTCCCGCCGACTTGCGGAACCCGGCCAGCAAGCCGGCGGTCAGTCTCCCGAAAGCGACAGGCAAGGCGCGCCCGACCAGACGCGCTGCCTTCGTTCGGGAGATTTCATGTTGACCACCATCCGCCGGGGCCGGACATGCTCGCCAGCATCAGCCTGATCGCCTTCGCGATGCTGGCTGCGGTGCCACTGGCTGCCCGCCTCGGCCAGCGTGCGGGCTGGTTGCTCGCGCTCGCACCGCTGGCGGCCTTCATCCATTTCCTGAGCCAGATGCCGACCGTCGCCGGCGGCGACGTCATCACCTCGACCCTGGCCTGGGTGCCCGCGCTCGGAGTCGAGCTCGCCTTCCGGCTCGACGGCCTGTCGCTGCTGTTCGCGCTGCTGATCACCGGCATCGGCACGCTGATCGTGCTCTACGCCGGCGCCTACCTGTCCGACCACCACCACCTCGGCCGCTTTCACGCCTACCTGCTCGGCTTCATGGCGGCCATGCTCGGCCTGGTGCTGGCCGACGACCTGATCGCGATGTTCGTGTTCTGGGAGCTGACCAGCGTCAGCTCCTTCCTGCTCATCGCCTTCCAGCACGACAAGGCGGAGTCGCGCCGCGCAGCGCTGCAGGCGCTGCTGATCACTGGCGGCGGCGGGCTGGCCCTGCTCGCGGGGCTGATCCTGCTCGGCAACGTGGGCGGGAGCTGGCAGTTCTCCGGGCTGTCGGGCGAGGCCATCGCCGGGCACGCGCTCTACCCGGCGATCCTCACGCTGGTGCTGATCGGCGCCTTCACCAAGTCGGCGCAAGTGCCCTTCCACCTCTGGCTGCCGAACGCGATGGCGGCACCCACGCCGGTGTCGGCCTATCTGCATTCGGCGACGATGGTGAAAGCTGGCGTGTATCTCCTCGCCCGCCTCAACCCGGCGCTCGGCGGCTCCACGAGCTGGAGCACAATCCTGATCACCATCGGCGCCGCCACCGCGCTGGTGGGCGCGGTGCTGGCGATCCGCCAGACCGACCTCAAGCGCGTGCTCGCCTACACCACAGTGACCGTTCTCGGCCAGCTCACCATGCTGCTCGGCACCAACACCCACTACGGCCTGCAGGCGTTCACGATCTACCTGGTGGCCCACGCCTTCTACAAGGCGGCGCTGTTCATGGCGGTGGGCGCCGTCGACCACGCCACCGGCACCCGGCAGATCGCGCTGCTGGGCGGGCTGATGCGCCACATGCCGCTCACCGGCGTCGCGGTGGCGCTCGCCGCCTTCTCCAACGCTGGCCTGCCGCCCTTCTTCGGCTTCATCGCCAAGGAGTTCAAGTACGCCGGCCTGATCGAACTCGGCCTTGCGGGCTGGATCACCACCGCGGTGATGATCCTCACCAACGCGCTGCTGCTCACCGCAGCAGGCGTCGTGTTCTTGCGCACCTTCCTCGGCAAGGAGGGGCGCTACCCGCACGCGCCGCACGAGGTCAGCCTGCCGATGTGGACCGGGCCGATGCTGCTGGCGGTCGGCGGCTTCGTGTTCGGTGCCTTCAACAACCTGGCCGAGGTGTGGCTGATCGACGCCGCCGTGCAGGCGGTGTCGCGCACCGCGGTACCGGTGAACCTTTACCTGTGGGGCGGCTTCACGCCGGCGCTGCTCGCCAGCCTGCTCACCGTGACGCTCGGGGTGTTCTTCTACCTGCAGCGCACCCGGCTGCGGCGCCGGCTGTCGCTGTGGCGGGTGCTGTGGCGGGTGAGCGGCGACAGGGTGTGGGACCGCCTGCTCAAGCGCGTGTTTGCGTTCGCCACGCGGGTCGCCGACCGCTTCCAGCACGGTTCGCTGCGCCAGCACATCAGTTGGCTGGTGCTGGCGATCGCGGTCTGTGCGCTGATCGGCATGGCCGCCTCGACCGCCGACGACCTGGTCTGGCCCGAGCAGACCAGCCCGCTGAACATCGCCGCCCTGCTCGGCTGCGTGCTCGCGGTCGCGGGCGCGGCGGCCGCGGCGACGATGCCGGGGCGGGTGGCGCTGGTGGCGACGCTGGGCGCGAGCGGGCTGGGCATGGCGATGATCTTCCTCGCCGCACGCGCGCCCGACGTGGCGATCACGCAGTTGATGGTCGAGACGCTGACGGTGATCTTCCTCGCCCTGGTACTGCGCAAGCTTCCGCCCACCCGCCTGGTCGGCTCGCGCAACCCGGCGGCCAGGCGCTTCCATGCCATCGTCGCGATCGTGCTCGGCAGCGTGGTGAGCGCGATGATGCTGATGACGGTGAGCCAGCCGCTGCCCGGCGACATCGCCCAGTGGTACCTCGACAACAGCCTGCCCGCCGGCAAGGGCGCC
>JBEOKH010000306.1:0-2543 GCA_040275625.1 Thauera sp.
CACGGCGCGTCCATCCACTGCGGCCCGTAACGCCTCACGCCTGGTCCGCATCGTCTCCAATTTCCTGGCCGGCATCGCGGCAGAGGGGGAGCAGGCAAACCAGCTTCACCCCCGCATGCGAGGCCAGGTGAAATGTCGTCTGGAAAAACTGCAGCTCTCCGCGTTCAGGATGACTGAAGGTACGCACGCCACCGTCCCTGTTGAGCACATCCTGGCTTCGCCAGATGCGCTCGAAATCGCGGCTACGCTCGGCGAGGGATTCGGCAAGCGCTTGCAGACGGACGTCTCCTGGATCGCGGTTGAAATCCGCCCTGAACTCCGCGACCAGGCGCCGGGCGCGCTCGGGCCAGTCGACGAGAAGGTCGCGCGCACGTTCGGAAAGAAACACGAACTCGAGCAGGTTCGGCTGCGCGGCGCCCGTGTCCAGCCAGCCCACGAATAGCTCGGCAGCGCGATCGCTCCAGGCGATCGCGGCATAGCTTGCGTCCAGCAGGTACGCAGGTGCGCAAACCTGGGCGGGCAAGGACAGGAGTTCGGCCGGCAGGTCCGTCGACGGCGCGTGGTTCGCCAATGGATCGCGCTTTCCGGCAAGGTCGAAGAGCGACGCACGCTCGGCCGGGGTGAGCTGCAGCGCCTCGGCCAACCGGCACAGCGCGGGCACAGAGGCGTTTACGGGACGCCCCTGCTCGAGCCAGGTAATCCAGGTCACGCCCAGCTCTGCAGCATCCGCCAACTCTTCGCGGCGCCAACCCGGCGTGCGGCGGCGGCCGACGGCTTTGGCCGGTGGAGACAGGCGTTCGCGATGGGCGCGGATGAACGCACCGAGCAGGCGACGGGGTTCAGTGGGGTTCATGGCAAGTTTTATACCAGGATAACCAGGCATCTTGTACCCGTAGCGCTCATGGAAAAGACTGAAGGCCCTCAATTCAGGAGCCCGCCATGCGAACCGCCAGCCACAACTCAGTTGTCCTGGACCAATACGCCACCCGCGCCAGCGCCTATGTGAACAGCGCTGTGCACGCCGCAGGACAGGAACTCGACCTCATCGCTCAGATCGCCGCCAACCAGCGGGGCGCAATTGCGCTCGATGTCGGTTGCGGTGGGGGACACCTCGCATACCGCCTCGCCCCGCTCGTTAGCCAGGTCGTGGCCTGCGACCTGACCGAATCCATGCTCGGGGTGGTCGTCGAACAGGCCAAGCTGCGCGGGCAGTCCAACATCGCCACGCGCAAGGCCGCGGCCGAATCCCTTCCTTTCGAGACCGCGACTTTCGACGTGGTCGCGACGCGATTCAGCGCGCACCACTGGCACGCCTTCGCCGAGGGCATTGCGGAGATGGCGCGCGTCCTCAAGCCGGGCGGGCTCGCGCTGATGTCCGATGTGGTGTCGCCCGTGGTCTCCCTTCTCGACACCTGGCTGCAAACGCTCGAACTGCTGCGGGACCCCTCCCATGTGCGCGACGGCTCGACGACTGAGTGGAATGCCGCACTCTCGGCCGCCGGATTGGCGATCGAGCGGATCGAGCATTTTCGGCTTCGCCTCGACTTCGCGACCTGGGTCGCACGCATGAACACGCCCGAGCCGCAGATCACGGCGATACGAATGCTCCAGGCAAGGGCCGCCTCGGCGGTGAGGGACTATTTCGAGATGGAGGCGGACGGCAGTTTCACCGTCGACACGGCGGTGTTCGTGGCGCGAAAAACGTGATCGGCACCGACGCAGCCGCCCGGAGGCATCAACGCCCGGCAGCGGAATCGGCCGACCAGGAAGCTCCAACGTGAGGCCGCGGGGCCGGGGCGACGCTCGCCAACTTCAGGAGCGCCGAGGTGGAGGGCGTCGCGGGGGAACAAGGCGACGCATGTTTGAGGAGCGCAGCGACGAGTTTGCGTCGCCGCCCCCGCGGCGTTCTCCACCGAGGGCAGCCCGAAGCGAAGCGAAGGGCCGCGAGTGCAGGCGGCGAGCGCCGCCCCGGCCCCGCGGCCGGATCGCAGCCGCACCATCACCTCCCCAAGCCCCTCCTCGACAGCGGCGCGATCACGACACCGGGCGAGCACGCAACATGCCGGCTCCGGTATTCCACGACCCACCAAACCGCAGCCGGATCGGCGGGACGCAAACGATCACGCCCCCCCACACATCAAATCGCAAACACCTGCTTCACCCGCAGCGTCTCGCCGCGCTCAATCAGGCCGATCAAACGGTCGATACTGGGATGCTTGCCGGGGTTGCTGCGGGCGTCCTCGGTGTGCTCGCCGTAGAGCTCCAGGCCCTTCTTTGCCGCGTCGGGCGAGATCGCCCCATAAAGCTGGGCGAGGTGGTTGTAAACCGCCAGCGAGCCGGCCTGACCGGGCTTGTTCTCGATGGTGGCGACGACCGCGTCGGCGGCGTCGATCAGATTCAACGCGGCGAGGTGAGACACGCCGGGCAGGGTCTTGAGGTTGTCGGCGAAGGCCATAGGGTTTCTCCTGGATTGAAAACGCCACCGCAAGGGTGGCGTCGGGATGGGCGCCGGCGCGCGGCCGGCGGATTCGGGCGACGCTCAG
>JBEOKH010000307.1:0-2684 GCA_040275625.1 Thauera sp.
CCGCGATGGTTTTCGGCAGGAGCCGTTACAGCCGCGACGGTTTTCCGTAGGAGCGGCGGAAGCCGCGATGGTTTTCGGCAGGAGCCGTTACAGCCGCGACGGTTTCCGGTAGGTGCGGCGGAAGTTCCCGTGCGATGCCAGTTGATCCCGTTCGCGTTACAGCCGCGACAGTTTCCGGTAGGAGCGGCGGAAGCCGCGAACTTTTGGCGAACGACCCTTTATGGAGCACACCTGGCGCGGTTGCCCTCGTCCGCTTGTGCTTTGCGCAGTTTGAACGCTCCGGATACGGTAGTCTTTTCGTTCGTCGCGCTGGTGGTGGTGATCACCCCCGGCACGCGGTCCGGCCGCTTCCGGGCGCGGCGCAAGGGAGATCCGCCATGGCAAGGAAAGCACATCCGATGGTGGCGTCGCTGCGTGCCGCCGACACCGGCAAGATCGTTTCGGCGCGCGAGGCGGTGCGCCTCATTCGCAGCGGCGACACGGTCGCCACCGGCGGCTTCGTCGGCATCGGCTTTGCCGAGAGCGTCGCGATCGCGCTCGAGCAGCGCTTCCTGGAGGCGGAGGGCGGCGCTGGCGGCCCGCGCGACCTGACCCTGGTCTATGCCGCCGGCCAGGGCGACGGCAAGGACCGTGGCCTCAACCACCTCGGCCACGACGGCCTGGTGGGGCGCGTGATTGGCGGGCACTGGGGCCTGGTGCCGAAGCTGCAGGCACTGGCGGTGGACAACCGCATCGAGGCCTGGAACCTGCCGCAGGGCGTGATCTCGCACCTGTTCCGCGACATCGCCGCCGGCAAGCCGGGCACGCTGACCCGGGTCGGGCTGGGGACCTTCGTCGATCCGCGTTTCGGCGGCGGCAGGCTCAACGCGCGCACCACCGGCGAACTGGTGCGGCTGATGCCGATCGACGGCGAGGATTACCTGTTTTACAAGGCCTTCCCGATCCACGTCGGCATCATCCGCGGCACCACCGCCGACCCCGACGGCAACGTCACCATGGAGAAGGAGGCGCTGACCCTGGAGGCGCGCGCGATCGCCATGGCCGCGCGCAACTCCGGCGGTATCGTCATCGTGCAGGTCGAGCGCATCGCCGAGCGCGGCTCGCTCAATCCGCGCCAGGTGCAGGTGCCGGGCGTGCTGGTCGACTGCGTGGTGGTGGCGGATCGTCCCGAGCACCACATGCAGACCTACAGTGAGCAGTACAACCCGGCCTTCTCTGGCGAGATCCGCGTGCCGATGTCGGCGATCAGCGCGATGCCGATGAGCGCGCGCAAGATCATCGCCCGCCGGGCCGCGATGGAGCTGCAGTCGGCTGCGGTGGTGAACCTCGGCATCGGCATGCCGGAGGGGGTCGCGACCGTGGCCGCGGAGGAGAAGCTCATCGACCTGCTCACGCTCACCGCCGAGCCGGGCGTGATCGGCGGCATTCCCGCCGGCGGGCTGAGCTTCGGCGCGGCGGTGAACACCCAGGCCATCATCGACCAGCCCAGCCAGTTCGATTTCTACGACGGCGGCGGGCTGGACATCGCCTTCCTCGGCCTCGCCCAGGCCGACCGCGAGGGCAACCTCAACGTGTCGAAGTTCGGCCCCCGGCTCGCGGGCGCGGGCGGCTTCATCAACATCTCGCAGAATGCCAAGAAGGTCGTCTTCGTCGGCACCTTCAGCGCGGGCGGGCTGGAGGTGGCGGTGGAGGATGGATGCCTGCGCATCGTCCGCGAGGGCGAGACGAGGAAGTTCGTCGACGCGGTCGAGCATCGCACCTTCAGCGGGACGCAGGCGGCAAAGTGGCGGCAGGACGTGCTCTACGTCACCGAGCGCTGCGTGTTCCGGCTGTGCGAGGACGGACTCGAGCTCATCGAGATCGCGCCGGGGATCGATCTGCAGCGCGACATCCTCGCTCGCATGGACTTCGTACCGGTGATGAAGGGCCCGCCCGTGCGGATGGACGCGCGCATCTTCACCGACGCGCCGATGGGCTTGCGCCACGACCTGCTCGACGTTCCGCTCGGGCGTCGGCTGGCCTACGACGCGCAGCAGGACGTGTTCTTCGTCGACTTCGAGGGGCTGTCGGTGCGCACGCCGCAGGACATCGCCGCGATTCGCGCCGCGGTGCGCGCCGCGCTCGCTCCACTCGGGCGCAAGGTGGATGCGGTGGTCAACTACGACCGCTTCTCGATCGTGCCGGAGCTGGTGGACGACTACGTCGAGATGGTGAAGGGGCTGATGGATGCCCATTACCACACCGTGACCCGCTACACCGCCAACGGCTTCCTGCGCATGAAGCTCGGCGAGGAGCTCGAGAAGCGGCGCATCCCCGCGCACTTCTACGCGAGTGCGAGCGAAGCCTGGCACGGGCTGGAAACCCCGTAGCGGGGCGCTGCGCTGCCGCGCTGCGCCTGCGCGGGGCAGGTGTCGGGCATGCAGGTCTCACAGGAACAGGGCGCCGACATCGATCGTCTCGCGCCGGCCGACCTCGTGGGCATGCGCCTGCAGCCAGGTTTCGGCGCGTGCGCGGCCGAGTTCGCGCAGCCGGAGCAGGGCGCTGGCGGTGGCATCGAGCTTGCTCGCGCTGCCGGCGTCGCCGAGCTCGGGGGCATCGATCAGGTGGAAGCGCTCGCGCAGCAGCTTGCGCTCGAGGCGGCCGATCGGTGACCAGCGCGGACGCTCGGCGATGAACTGGCGGGC
>JBEOKH010000308.1:0-8617 GCA_040275625.1 Thauera sp.
AGCGCGCGCTGATCGAGGACACGGGCATCCGCTCGCTGAAGATCCGGCACAACAACGTGCTCGGCTACTACATCGAGGTGAGCGCCAACCATCAGGAGACGATGACCGGCACCGACGAGGCGAAGGGTCGCTTCATCCATCGCCAGACCATGGCCAGCGCCATGCGCTTCACCACCACCGAGCTCGCCGGGCTTGAAACGAAGATCGCCAACGCGGCCGAGCGCGCGCTGGCGATCGAGCTCGCCGCCTTCGAGCGGCTGAGCGCGGAGGCGGTCAGCCACGCGGCGGCGATCCGCGCCGGCGCCGAGGCGCTGGCGGTGCTGGACCTGTCGTGCGGGCTGGCGCTGCTTGCCGAGCAGGAGAGCTACAGCCGGCCGGAGGTCGACGACGGGCTGGCCTTCGCGATCGCCGGCGGACGGCACCCGGTGGTCGAGCAGGCGCTGCGGGCGCAGCACGGCGACCCCTTCATCGCCAACGACTGCGACCTCTCCCCCGCCGAGGGCGGCAGGAACGGCGCGATCTGGCTGCTGACCGGCCCGAACATGGGCGGCAAGTCGACCTTCCTGCGCCAGAACGCGCTGATCGCCATCCTGGCGCAGATGGGCTCGTTCGTGCCGGCCGAACGGGCGCGGATCGGCGTGGTGGACAAGCTGTTTTCGCGCGTCGGCGCGTCCGACGATCTGGCGCGCGGGCGCTCCACCTTCATGGTCGAGATGGTCGAGACGGCCTCGATCCTCAATCAGGCGAGCGAGCGCTCGCTGGTCATCCTGGACGAGATCGGGCGCGGCACCGCGACCTTCGACGGCCTGTCCATCGCCTGGGCGGCGATGGAGTACCTGCACGAGCACAATCGCTGCCGGGCGATCTTCGCCACCCATTTCCACGAACTCACGGCGCTGGCCTCCAAGCTGCCGCGCCTCGCCAACGTGACCATGCGGGTCAAGGAATGGGAAGGCGACGTCGTCTTCCTGCACGAGGTGACGCGCGGCGCGGCCGACCGGAGCTACGGATTGCAGGTGGCGAAGCTGGCGGGCCTGCCATCGGCGGTTGTGGAGCGGGCGCGCAACATCCTGGCGCAGCTCGAAGCCGGCGAGGACAGCGGCAAGGCGGCGAAGCTGGTGGACGAGCTGCCACTGTTCAGCCATTCGGCCCGCCGCGAGCAGGCGCAGACGAAGCCCGACCCGGTGCGGGAGGCGCTGGCGGCGCTCGATCCCGACGCGCTGACGCCGCGCGAGGCGCTGGACTTTCTCTACCGGTTGAAACAGATGCAACGCCGCTAGGGCGTGCCCGCCGAAAGCGGGGAGCGGTTTCGGTACACCGACTTCGGTAAAACAAACCCGGCCCGCAATGTCGGCGCAGCCGGTCTCCCGCATCCCCGCGCCCGGCAAATAGCCGGCAAGCCGACCGTTCGTATTTCAACCGGCGGTTAAGGCGATATTTAAGCTGTTACTGTTAGGAATTGGGCGATATCGTCCATTGTGGTGGGCTAGAAGCCGTCCGACAGGTGGAAATTGTTGCCTCGCTTCAACCAGATCCGCGCCCTCACTCCGCTGCTGACGCGGCCGTCCGCTTTCCCCGCCTTCCTGGCCCTGGTGCTGATCGTCTCGGTCGGCCTGTTCGCGGACGCGCAGAACCGCCGGCTGTACATGGAAAGCACCCGCGCGGGCGTGCTGAACCGCGTCAACCTGATGCGGGCCAAGCTCGAAGGCAACATCCTGTCCAACATCCAGCTGGTGCGCGGGCTGGTGGCCACCATCGCCACCGAGCCCGGGCTCGACGAGGAGCGGTTCCAGAACCTCGTGTCGAAGCTGCCGCTGTGGCGCTCGCAGATCAGGAACATCGCCGTCGCGCCCGATCTCGTGGTCTCGATGACCTGGCCGGCGGCAGGCAACGAGAAGGTGATCGGCCTCGACTACCGCACCGTTCCCGCTCAATACGACATGGCCGTGCTGGCCCGGGAATCGGGGGAACTGGTGATGGCCGGGCCGCTGGCCCTGGTGCAGGGCGGCACCGGCCTGATCGGGCGCTTCCCGGTCTTCGTCGGCGGGTCCGGCCAGGAGCATTTCTGGGGCCTGGTGTCCGCGGTCATCGATCTCGACAAGCTGTTCGTGGACAGCGGCCTCTTCGACCCGGACATGCCGGTGCAGTTCGCCATCGTGGGCAGGAACGCCACGGGCTCCGACGGCGACCTTTTCTTCGGCCGCAGGGAGATCCTGTCGGCCGACCCGGTGACGGTCGACGTCTCGCTTCCCTCCGGCTCCTGGCGCATCGCCGCGGTGCCGACGGACGGCTGGTCCGCCTCGCCGCCGAATAGCTGGATGCTGTGGCTTCTGGTGCTTTTCGCCGGCGGGCTGATCCTTCTGCCCACCACGCTGGCCGGCCGCCTGATCGACGAGCGCACCCAGAACGTCGGTGAACTCAAGCGCCGCGAGATCGAGCTCGGCCGCCTGTCCCGCCGGCTCGGCCTGGCGCTCGAAACCTCGCAGGTCGGCGTCTGGGAGATGGACATCGAGGACAACGCGCTGTTCTGGGACGACCGTATGAACGAGCTCTACGGCTATCCGCGCAATGGCGGGCAGCCGACATGCGAGGACTGGGCGCAGCGCATCCACCCCGACGACCGGGTCAGGGCGGTGCGCGAGTTCCACGAGGCGATCGCGGCGCGCAGCAACTATCGCTCCGACTACCGCGTGCTGCCCGGCGACGACACGGTGCGGCACATCAGGGCGATCGGCAAGGTCTATCAGGACGCCGGCGAACCGGCGAGGATCGTCGGCGTCAACTGGGACGTGTCGGCCGACGTCATGCTCAACGACAGCCTGCGCAACGCCCGCATCCTCACCGAGGCGCACAACAACGAGCTGATGGCGGCGAAGGCGCGCATCGAGTTCAACGCCATGCACGATTCGCTGACGGGGCTGCCGAACCGGCGCTACCTGGACGAGAGGCTGGCGCGCCACGTCGCCGCCTTCGACGCCCACCGCGAGAAGGCCGGGCTGCTGCACATCGACCTCGACCGCTTCAAGCAGATCAACGACACGCTGGGCCACGCCGCCGGCGACGCGATGCTCGTCCATGCCGCGCGCGTGCTGAAGGACAATCTGCGCGAGGACGACTTCGTCGCCCGCGTCGGCGGCGACGAGTTCGTGGTGCTGTGCATCGCCTCCGGCAGCGAGAAAAGGTCGTTCTACGAACGGCTGTCCGCGATCGCCGACCGCATCATCGAGAGGATGCGCGAGCCCGTCCGCTTCCAGGGCGCGGAGTGCCGGTTCGGCGTCAGCATCGGCATCGCCAGCGATTTCGACGCGCTGGCCGATGCGCGCCGGCTTCTGGTCAACGCCGACATCGCGCTCTACCACGCCAAGAGCCTGGGCCGCGCGCGCTACCAGTTCTTCAACGAGACGCTGCAGGCGGAGATCGTCACCAGCAAGCGCATCGCCGACGACATCCTCGCCGGAATCGAGCGCAGGGAGTTCGTCGCCTACTACCAGCCGCAGTTCGACGCCGTGACGCACGAGGTGGTAGGCGTCGAGGCGTTGGCGCGCTGGAACCATCCGGCCGAGGGCCTGCTGCCGCCGATCGCCTTCATGAAGATCGCCGAGGAGATCAACGCCGTCGCCACGATCGACCGGCTCATCCTCGAGCAGACGCTGAAGAACATCGAGGACTGGACCGCTGCGGGGCTGAAGATCCGCAAGGCCTCCGTGAACGTCTCGGCGCGGCGCCTGCATGACGAGCATCTCATCCACAGCCTGCGGAACCTGAACATCCGCCCCGGCACGCTGTCCTTCGAGCTGGTGGAATCGATCTTCCTGGACGAGAACGACGAGCTGATCACCTGGAACGTCGAGCAGATCAAGAATCTCGGCATCGACATCGAGGTGGACGATTTCGGCACCGGCCACGCCTCCATCGTCAGCCTGCTCAAGGTGCAGCCGAAGCGTCTCAAGATCGACCGCCAGCTCGTGACGCCGGTGGTGAGCTCGTCCGGCCAGCGCCGGCTGGTGGGCTCGATCATCGAGATCGGCAAGTCGCTGGGCATCGAGGTGCTGGCCGAGGGCGTCGAGACGATGGAGCATGCGCGGGTGCTGAAGAGCCTCGGCTGCAACGCGCTGCAGGGCTACGCCTTCGCCCAGCCGATGAGCCCGGAGGTCTTCGCCGCCTTCATGAAGAACCGCGGGCTGCGCCACGCGTCGTAGAGGGCGCGGGCTTTGTCGGCGCCTCCGGCGCCCGCGCCCGCGACAGGCCCTGGGCCGTCTCGACATGGGCGAGGAACTGGCGGGCGCAGGCCTCCCAGGTGAAGCCGAGCGCCTTTTGGCGCGCCGCCCGGCGGTCGAGGTCCAGCGCGGCGAGGCAGGCCCCGCGCAGATCCTGCGACAGCACGCCGCCGATCCCGTCCTCGAAGATGTCGAGCGGGCCGGTGACGGGGAAGGCCGCCACCGGCAGGCCGCTCGCCAGCGCCTCCAGGATGACGTTGCCAAACGTGTCGGTGCGGCTCGGGAAGACGAACACGTCGGCCGAGGCGTAGATATCCGCCAGCTCCTCGCCGCTCCTGGCGCCGGCGAAGACGGCTTTGGGGAATTCTGCGCGCAGGCGCTCCAGGTCGGGGCCGTCGCCGACGACCAGCCTGGTGCCCGGCAGGTCGAGCGACAGGAAGGCGGGCAGGTTCTTCTCCACCGCGACACGCCCGACCGACAGGAAGACGGGTCGGGGCAGGCCGAGGTCGCGCCGCCGGCCCGGATGGAAGAGCGCGGCGTCGACGCCCCTGCCCCACGGCCTGATGTTGGTGAAGCCGCGCGATGCCAGGTCGCGCGCCAGCGACGGCGTGGCGACGAGCATGCCGAGGCCGGCATTGTGGAAACGGCGCAGCAGCGCATAAAGCCAGCGCTCCGGCACCGGGAAACGGGCGCTGACATATTCGGGGAAGCGCGTGTGGTAGCTGGTGGTGAAGGGAATGCGCCGCCGCAGGCAGTGACGGCGCGCCGCCAGGCCGAGCGGGCCCTCCGTGGCGATATGAATGTGGTCGGGCGCGGCCCCGGCCAGACGCGCCGCGACCTGGCCCGGCGTGGCGAGCGCCAGCCTGATCTCCGGATAGGACGGCATCGGCAGGGTGGGAAAATCGCGCGGCGTCAGCAGGCTGACCTCGACGCCGATGGCCGCGAGATGCCGCGTCAAGAGCTCCAGCGTGCGGACCACGCCGTTGACCTGCGGCTTCCAGGCGTCGGTGACGATGGCGATGCGCAAACCGGCCTCAGCTCGGCGCGGGCGCGGTCAGGCTGCCTGCGGCCATCCGCGCTCTCCCGGCAGCTCGCCGTGCGGCCTGCCGGCCGCGCGGGCGCGGCCGCCCCAGTCGATCACTTCCAGCCGGCCGTCCTCGTGCTCGACCACCGCCGTACAGCTTTCCACCCAGTCGCCGGTGTTGACGTAGACGATGCCGCCCATCATGCGGTTGGCGGCGCTGTGGATGTGCCCGCAGACCACGCCGTCGACGCCCTGCCGGCGCGCCTCCGCGACCAGGACCTCCTCGAAGCGGCCGATGAAGTTGACCGCGTTCTTGACCTTGTATTTCGCCCAGGCCGACAGCGACCAGTAGGTGAAGCCCAGCCTGCGGCGGACCAGATTGAGCCAGGTGGAGACGAACAGCGCCGTGCCGTAGGCCCAGTCGCCGAGCAGCGCCAGCCATCTGGCGTGGCGGATGACCGTGTCGAAGACGTCGCCGTGCATGATCAGGTATTTCCTGCCGTCCGCCGCCTCGTGGATGGCTGTCTCCATCACCTCCACACCGCCGAAATGCATGCCGACATAGTCGCGCAGGAACTCGTCGTGGTTGCCGGGCACGTAGATGACCCGCGCGCCCTTGCGCGCCTTGCGCAGCAGCTTCTGCACCACGTCGTTGTGCGCCTGCGGCCAGTACCAGCCCTGCTTCAGGCGCCAGCCGTCGACGATGTCGCCGATCAGGTAGATCGTGTCTGCGTCGTGCCGGGCGAGGAAATCCAGCAGCATCGGCGCCTGGCAGCCCTTGGTGCCGAGATGGACGTCCGAGATGAAGAGCGTGCGGAACCGGCGCGCGCCCGCCTCGATCTGGTTTTCGGAATCGGGCATCGTCATGTTTGCCATGGCGGTCTTTGAGCAGGGTTTCGTGACAGGGCGATGAACGTCCGGCGCCATCCACGCTCCGGTATCAATCGGCGGCAAATCGGTTTATAGGACGCGACCGGTCAACGGGTGCGCGCCTCAAGATCCTTCATGGCTAAGATTCCGCTCAGGCTCGACGAACTCATCGACGGCGCGGAGCTGCGCCGCCAGTTGACGGCGCTGACGGCGGGCAGCGAGGGCGACGGCTCGACACCGGCGGTGCGGACGCGGGCGCTGGCGCTGTTCAAGCAGACGCTGTGCGAGGGCCGGCGGACCGCCGAGGCCATGCTGGCCGAGGACGGGAGCGGCTTCGCCTGCGCGGAACGGCTGTCGCATGTGATGGACGAGATCATCCGCGCCCTGTTCGACTTCGCCGCCACCCATGTCTACCGCTCCAAGAACCGTTCGGCCGGCGAGCGCATGGCGATCGTGGCCGTGGGCGGCTACGGGCGCGGCACGCTCGCGCCCGGCTCCGACATCGACCTTCTGTTCGTGCGTCCCTACAAGCAGACCGCCTGGGGCGAGCAGATCGTAGAGTACATGCTCTACGTGCTGTGGGATCTCGGCCTGAAGGTCGGGCACGCGACGCGCACCGTGGACGAGTGCATCCGCCTGTCGCTCTCCGACACCACGATCCGCACCTCGATCCTCGAGGCGCGCTTCCTCGGGGCGGACGAAGGCCTGTTCGACGAGATGGTCGCGCGCTTCGACGAGGAGGTGGTGAAGAGCACGGGACCGGAATACATCCAGGCCAAGCTCGCCGAGCGCGACGACCGCCATGCCAAGATCGGCGAGAGTCGCTACGTGGTCGAGCCCAACATCAAGGACGGCAAGGGCGGCCTGCGCGACCTGCAGACGCTGTTCTGGATCGGCAAGTATTTCTACAGGGTGCGGGATGGGGCCGACCTGATCGGCAAGGGCGTGTTCACGCGCGAGGAATACAACCGTTTCCGCAAGGCGGAGGATTTCCTGTGGGCGGTGCGCTGCCACATGCACTTCCTGACCGGCAAGGCGGAGGAGCGGCTGCATTTCGACATCCAGCCCGAGATCGCGCGGCGGCTGGGCTACACGACCCATCCGGGGCTTTCGGCGGTCGAGCGCTTCATGAAGCACTATTTCCTGGTGGCCAAGGATGTCGGCGACCTCACCCGCATCTTCTGCGCGGCGCTGGAGGAGGAGCAGGCCAAGCATGTCGAGGGCTTCAACCGCATCTTCCTGACCTTCTCGCGCCGCAGGCGCAAGCTGGCGGGCACCAGCGACTTCGTCGTCGACAACCACCGCATCAACGTCGCCGACGAGGCCGTGTTCGAGCGCGATCCGGTCAACATGCTGCGGCTGTTCTGGTTTGCCGACAAGCACGGCATGGAGCTTCACCCCGAGGCGCTGAAGCTGCTCACGCGCTCGCTCAAGCTGATCGACCGCGACCTGCGCCGCAGCGAGGAGGCCAACCGCCTGTTCCTCGACCTTCTGACGTCGGACCGCAATCCCGAGCTCAACATGCGGCGCATGAACGAGGCGGGCGTGCTGGGCAAGCTCATCCCCGAGTTCAACAAGATCGTGGCGATGATGCAGTTCAACATGTACCACCACTACACGGTGGACGAGCATCTGCTGCGCTGCATCGGCGTGCTGTCGGAAATCGAGCGCGGCGACAGTTCGAAGGGGCATCCGCTGTCGCATTCGCTGATGCCGGGCCTGCGCGACAAGCGCGAGGTGCTCTACACCGCGCTCCTCCTGCACGACATCGCCAAGGGGCGGCCGGAAGACCATTCGACGGCGGGCGCGCGCGTGGCGCGGCGGCTGTGCCCCCACATGGGCTTCAATGCCGAGGATACGGAAACCATCGCCTGGCTGGTCGAGCATCACCTGGCCATGTCGCTGACGGCGCAGACGCGCGACCTCAACGACCGCAAGACCATCGAGGATTTCGCCGCGCTGGTGCAGTCGGTGACGCGGCTCAAGCTGCTGCTGATCCTCACCGTCTGCGACATTCGCGGCGTTGGACCCGGTGTCTGGAACGGCTGGAAGGGGCAGCTGCTGCGCACGCTCTACTACGAGACCGAGCTCCTGCTGACCGGCGGCTTCTCCGACGCCTCCCGCGCCCAGCGAGCGGAACTGGCGCGCACGGCGCTGACCGAGCGGCTGGTCGAGGCCGGCTGGTCGAAGAGTGCCGCGCAGCGTCATGCCGGGCTGCATTACCCGAACTATCTGCTGGCCGTCGACCTTGCCGACCAGCAGCGCCATGCCGAGTTCATGCGCGACGCGGACAAGGCCAGCCGGTCGCTGTCCACCATGGTGCGCACCAAGGCCTTCGAGGCGGTCACGGAAATCGCCGTGCTGGCGCCCGACCATCCGCGGCTGCTTTCGGTGATCGCTGGCGCCTGTGCGGCGGCCGGCGCCAACATCGTGGATGCACAGATCTTCACCACCTCCGACGGCCGCGCGCTCGATACCATCCTGATCAACCGGGAGTTCGAGACCG
>JBEOKH010000309.1:0-5188 GCA_040275625.1 Thauera sp.
CCCGCCTGGGCGGCGACCGGGCCGGGCGAGCGCCGCGCCCTGCTGATGAAGGCCGCCCATGCGCTCGCGGCGCGCGCTGACGCTTTCGCTGCGGCCATGGCTGCGGAGACCGGCGCTTCGGCGATCTGGGCTGGTTTCAACGTGCATCTGGCCGCCGGCATGCTGCTTGAGGCTGCGGCGCTGACCACCCGCATCAACGGCGAGATCATCCCCTCGGACGTGCCCGGCTCGATCGCGATGGCGGTGCGCCAGCCCGCCGGCGTGGTGCTTGGCATCGCGCCGTGGAACGCGCCGGTGATTCTCGGCGTGCGCGCGATCTCCACCCCGCTCGCCTGCGGCAACACCGTGGTGCTCAAGGGCTCGGAGCTGTGCCCGGCCACCCACGGCCTGATCATCGAGGCCTTGCAGGACGCGGGCCTGCCGCCGGGCGTGGTCAACTTCGTCACCAACGCGCCGGCCGACGCGGGCGCCGTGGTCGAGGCGATGGTGGCGCATCCGGCGCTGCGCCGGGTGAACTTCACCGGCTCCACCCGCGTTGGCCGCGTGATCGCGCAGACCTGCGCGAAATACCTCAAGCCGGCGGTGCTCGAACTCGGTGGCAAGGCGCCCTTCGTGGTGCTCGAGGACGCCGACCTGGACGCCGCGGTGGACGCCGCGACCTTCGGCGCGTTCGCCAATTCGGGCCAGATCTGCATGTCGACCGAGCGCATCATCGTCGACGAAACGGTGGCCGACGACTTCGTCGCACGCCTGGCCGCGCGCGCGCAGGCCCTCCCGCTAGGCGATCCGCGCAAGGGGCCGGTGGTGCTCGGCTCGGTGGTGGACATGGCCACGGTCGAGCGCTGCAACGCGCTGATCGACGACGCCGTCGCCAAGGGCGCGAAGCTGGTGTGCGGCGGCAAGAGCGACAGCACGCTGATGCCGGCGACGCTTATCGACCACGTCACCGCGCAGATGCGCATCTACCACGAGGAGAGCTTCGCGCCGGTGAAGGCGATCGTGCGTGTGCGCGGCACGGATGCCGCCGTCGCCTGCGCCAACGACAACGCCTTCGGCCTCGCCGCAGCGGTGTTCGGCCGCGACCTCGCGCGCGCCTGGCAGGTCGCCGGCCGCATCCAGTCGGGTATCTGCCATATCAACGGCCCCACCGTGCACGACGAGGCGCAGATGCCCTTCGGCGGCGTCAAGGACTCGGGCTGGGGACGCTTCGGTGGCCAGGCCGGCATCGAGGCCTTCACCGAGTTGCGCTGGATCACGATGCAGACCGCGCCGCGTCACTATCCGTTCTGATCCGGTCGCGGCCCCCGGGCCGCGACCGCAGCGCATCACCCCGCCAAAAAAACATAGGGAGGAGACCTCATGAACAAGCAACTTCGCAGCGCAGTCCTGCTGGCCCTAGCCGCCGCGTGCGTCGGCAGCGCGAGCGCCAAGGAAGGTGGCGACCAGTATCCGAACGGAATCGAGACCTGGTTCGCCGGCGCAGTCCCGCCGCCGGGCAACTACTTCCTCAACTACTTCGGCCACTATGGCGGCGATCTCTACAACGGTGACGGCAAGCGCGTCGCCGGCACCTCGGCGAGCGCATGGTTCAACGCCTTTCGCTTCGTCAAGGTCAGCAACATCAAGGTGCTGGGCGGAGACTGGGCCGGCCATGTGATCCTGCCGGTCGTCCATCAGCGGCTGAATCTCGGCGCCGGCAGCGCGTCGGCGAGCGGGCTGGGCGACATCACCATCGACCCCTTCATCGTCGCCTGGCACCAGGGCAACTGGCACTGGACGGTTGGACTGGACATCAACCTGCCGACCGGGCGCTACAAGTCGGGCGACGCGCGCACGAGCATCGGGACGAACTACTGGAGCGTGGAGCCGATCTTTGCCTTCACATGGCTGTCGCCCACCGGCTGGGAAGCATCAGCCAAGCTGATGTACAACATCAAGGGCGGCAACGACGACTTCCGGCCCACTCCGGACGCAGCGAAGGTGAAGTACGACTCCGGCGACGACTTCCACATGGACTACCTCGTCGGCCGCCGCTTTGGCGCCTGGGGTGTGGGGCTGTCGGGGTACTACCTGAAGCAGACCAGCGACGACGAGGTGGGCGGTCAGGTCATCGACGCGCTCCCGGGCGTGTGGTCGCGCGGGCGCCGGGGCGAGGTTCTGGCGGCGGGCCCCAGCCTGACCTACTCGACCAAAGGCGGTACGATGCTGATCGCGCAGTGGCAGCACGAGTTCGAGCGCGAGAACCGCTTCGGCGGCGACAAGGCGCTGTTCAAGCTGGTGATGCCGTTCTAGGGTCGTCGGGGGCGTTTGCGGGCCGGTGGATCGATGGTTCGCGGCTTCCGCCGCTCCTACAGCGCCCCACCGCGGAGTGGGTCCAATGTACGAGCGGCGGAAGCCGCGAACCTCCGCCCCCCACTCTCCCGGCGATCCCATGGGCTGCACGCCCGCCGCCCCTACTCCCGCCGACTCTTGCCCGGATGCGCGCCTCCGCATACGACGCCCCCGTCCACCCACGATGAACCATCGCGACCGCTTCCTCGAACTGCAAGCCCTGCTTACCGCGCACGAGGCGCTGTGGCGCCCGCCCGCCTTCCAGGCCGACTTGCCGCCCTGGTGCGCCGAGCGTCCGGCGCTGACCGCCGCCCTGCTCACCCTTGACGAGGCCGCGGTGGACGACCTTGGGCACGACCCGGACGCCTCGGTGCGCTGGCTCGCGCCGCACCTGCCGGCGCTCACCCGCAGCACGGTGCTGTGCGCGCTGCCGCCCCTGCCGGCACGCGAATTGCCCGAGCGTGACCCGCGCTTCGATGCCGGCGTACCCGGACGCAAGCGCGCGCAGATCGAAGCCTTCGCCGCACATCTGCCGACAGCCGCCCTGCCGCTGCTCGAGTGGTGTGCGGGCAAAGGCCACCTCGGCCGCCGCCTGGCACTCGCCGACGGCGTGCCGGTGCGCTCGCTCGAGATTGATCCGACCCTGTGCGCCGATGCGCTGCGCCTCGCCGAGCGCAGCCGCGCACCGCAAAGCGTGGTGTGCGCCGATGTGCTCGACCCTGCTTCGCGCCCTCACCTGCGCGGACATGCCGTCCTCGCCCTGCACGCCTGCGGCGAACTCCATCGCAGCCTGGTGCGCAGCGCCAACCGCGACGGCGCCCCCGCCTACGCCATCGCCCCGTGCTGCTATCACCGTGGCGCCGATGGCGGCTACCGACCGCTTGGCCGCGATGCCACCCTCATCCTCGACACCGCGACCCTGCGCCTCGCCGTGACCGAGACCGTGACCGCACCGCGCCACGACCGTCGCCGCCTTGCACGCGACCAGGCGTGGAAGCTCGGCTTCATCGCTCTGCGCCAGACCATCGCGGGCGCACCGGGGCGCAGCTTTCGCCCGGTACCACCAGCGTGGCTGAATGGCGGCTTCGAGGATTTCTGCCGGCGTCTTGCGGAACGCGAGGACCTGCGCCTGCCGCCGGCTGTGGACTGGGCGGAATGGGCAGCAGTCGGGGAGCGCCGCCGCGACGAGGTGCGCCGCCTGGAACTGGTACGCCATGCCTTCCGACGCGCACTCGAAGTGTGGCTCGCACTCGACCTCGTGCTCGGCTTCGAGACACGCGGCTTCACGGCGCGCCTAGGCACCTTCTGCGAGCGCGCCCTGACGCCACGCAACCTGCTGATCCTCGCCAGCCGGCGCGGTGTTGGATGCGTTCAGCCGTAGCGCCGCGCTGCCTCGACCGCGAGGCCCGCACCGATGCTGCCGTACAGATCGCCCTCGATGCTGCGCGCACTCGGCAGCGCGGCCGCAATGCGCGCGCGCAGCTGCGGCACGCCGCTCGCGCCGCCGGTGAAATAGAGCGTGTCGATGCGATCCCGGCTTACGCCGGCATCGACCAGCAGGCTGGCCACACAGCCACCGACCCGCTCGACCAGCCCCTCCGTTGCCGCGCTGAAGGCCGCGCGCGATAGCTCCAGTATCAGCCCGGGGGCGAGACGCTCCAGCGCCACCTGCGTCTGGTCTGCGGCCGACAACGCGATCTTGGCCTGCTCGACCTTCATCGCAAGCCAATGGCCATCACGCCGGCTAATCAGCTGGCACAGGCGGTCGAGTTCGGTGCGCGCGAGCGCACCACGGTAGACGTGCTGCAGGTCGGCCCACACCTGCCGCCCATAGGCCAGATTGATCGTGTGCCATGCGGCGAGCTGGAAATAAACGCTGGCGGGCATCACCGCCCCATTACGCAGGCGGCTGCGGTAACCGAGCATCGGCATGACGCAGTCCAGACTCAGGGCGCGGTCGAAATCGGTGCCGCCGATGTGGATGCCCGCGTTCCCGAGCAGATCTTCGCCGCGCTCAGCGGCCCGGGCACGCTCCGGCGACAGGCGGACGATGGAAAAATCCGCTGTACCCCCGCCAATGTCGGCGATCAGCACGAGTTCTTCGCTGGCCAACGTGCGCTCGTAGTGCAGCGCGGCACCAATCGGCTCAAGCTGGAAACTCATCTCGCGAAACCCCACCTGGTACGCGATCGCCGCGAGTGTCTCCTGCGCCTTGCGGTCAGCCACCGGATCGTCATCGACAAAGTGCACCGGTCGGCCGAACACAGCGTGTTCGAACTGCCGCCCCGTGGCGCGCTCGGCACGAGTCTTGAGTTCGCCGATGAAACTGGCGAGCAGGTCGCGGAACCCGAGCGCGCGTCCGTTCACCTCGGTATGCCCGTCAATAAGGCCGGTGCCGAGCAGGCTTTTCAGTGCGCGCATCAGGCGCCCCTCGCAGCCGTCCAGGTAGTCGGCCATCGCCGCGCGACCGAAGCTGATCGAATCCTCGTCGGCATTGAAGAACACCGCCGACGGCAGCGTCGCACGCCCGTCCTCGAGCGGGACAAGTACCGGTGAATCCGGACACAACCAGCCGACCGTCGAGTTCGACGTACCGAAGTCGAGGCCGCAGGCGCGGGGATACTGGATCATGGGACTGGTCGCCATCACGCACTGCGCCCGGCGTGGGTGCGCGCGCCGACACGCGCACACGCTCGGCGCGGAACTCGAGCAGCAGCGTTGAGGAGCTTGGTCATGGTCATTGTCTGGGCCCTGCGCTTCGCGATGAGGACCTTTGAACGGCAGCCGATCGTTAGCGGAAGCGCCCTGTAGACGGCCGAACGCCCTGAAGTGATTTTATCTTCAGGGCGTTGTGGGT
>JBEOKH010000310.1:0-3172 GCA_040275625.1 Thauera sp.
GTGGCGCTCGCCGACGCGGGGCCGTTCTGGGCCCGCCAGGGTTTCTCTGTGTTGCCGGCGACGCTGCCGGCGGGCTACGGCGAGGGCGCCTGCCTGATGGAACGCGCGCTGCGCGACTGATCGAACCCGGGCGTCGTGGCGCGTACCCTGCGTCGCCCCTGCTCGGGGCCGTCCCGGCCTTTGCCTTCAGCGCCCCAGCAGGCGCCCGAGCTGGCGGCGTAGCGCGAGGATGTTCGGGATGCGCACATCCACATAGGCCGGCGTGCGCAGCCCGCCGCCCACCAGCACAGTGCGCATCCCGAGGCGTTTGGCGGTGCGCAGGTTTACGGCTGAGTCTTCCAGCATGATGCACTGCTCGGGACGCAGGCGCTGCGCGTGCAGCAGGCTGCGGTAGGCGCGGATGCCGGGCTTGGGCTGGTAGGCGAGGTCCTCGATGCCGACCACGTCCTCGAACAGGCGGTCGACGCCCATCACCGCCAGTACCGCACGCGCATAGTGGCGCGGTGCATTGGAAAACACGATCTTACGCCCGGGGAGCCGGCGCAGCAGACCGTGCAGCGCGCGCTCGAACACCATCATCTCGTGCAGGCGGTCGAAGCGGTGGGTCTCGACCAGGAAGTGGTCGGGATCGGTGCCGTGGTGGCGCATCAGCCCGAGCATGGTGGCGCCGTAGCGTTGCCAGTACTGCATGCGCAGCGCGTTGGCCTCGTCGCGCGTGAGCCCGAGGTGCTGCTCGAGGTAGCGCGTCATGCTGAGGTTGATGTGCGGAAAGATGTGCGGGGTGGCGTTGTGCAGCGTGTTGTCGAGGTCGAACAGCCAGACGGGGTGGGGGGACATGGTCGTCGCTCGGGTGGGCGGAACGGGTTCAGCGCGCGGGCGGACGCGGCTGAAAGCGCACGATGCTGCGACCGTCCTCGGTGGTGGTCGGGGCGGCCTTCCAGGCGTGACCCTGGATGATCTCGAAGGTCGCAGGCAGGCGGCCGTCGCGGCGCAGGCGCTCGTAGGCGGCGCGCGCGACTTCCCAGCCGCGTCGGCCGGATAGCCCGCGCGGGCGGCCGGTGGCAGCATTGTTGCCGCCGCTGGCGCGCAGGTCGCGCATCAAGCCATCGAGGTCGGCGTAGGTGAGGGTGAGGATCTCCATGTCCATCACCGGGTCGCCAAAGCCGGCTTGCACCAGCGCGTCGCCGAGATCATGCATGTCGATGAAGCGATGTACGCGCTCGCCGCGCTGCACGGGGAGGGCGGCGCGCAGTTCGCGCAGGGTGTCGGGGCCGAGCGTCGAGAACATGAACAGGCCACCGATTTCCAGCGTGCGGTGCACCTCGCGGAAGGCAGGGAGCGGATCGCTGAGCGCGGGCAGCATCAGGTTCGACCACACCAGGCCGAGACTGCCACGCGCGAGCGGCAGAGCGCGCGCGTCGGCCACGACATGGGGCGCCGTGGCCGGGCGGCCACCGATCAGGCGGCGCAGCAGGCTGCCGCCTTGCGGGCGCTGGCGGGTGCCGGCACGGGCCAGCATGGCGGGGGCGAAGTCTGCAGCGATCAGCGTCGCCGCGGGAAAACGCTCGACCAGCCGCGGCAGGTCGGCACCGGTGCCGCAGCCGAGGTCGAGGATGCGCTTTGGTTCGGTGCGGATGTAGTCGAGGCGCTCGTCCATGCGGCGGGCGACCTCGCGCGCGAGCACGTCGGCGCCGTCGCTCGTCGCCGCGGCGCGGCCGAAGCGGCGGCGCAGCAGGCCGTGGTCGAGCGCGAAATCGCCGCTCTGGGCGTCGCCGGCTGCTGCGGTCGGTGCCTGATCGGCCATCTCGCGGTTGCTCAGATCGCGCGCAGGCCGAGCCGCGCGAACAGGCGGTCGTCGCGGTCCGCGTCTGGGTTGTCGGTGGTGAGCAGGCGCTCGCCGTAGAACATCGAGTTGGCGCCGGCCATGAAACAAAGCGCCTGCAACTCGTCGCTCATCTGCTCGCGCCCGGCCGACAGCCGCACGTAGCTCGAAGGCATGGTGATGCGCGCGGCGGCGATCGTGCGCACGAACTCGAAGGGGTCGAGCGCGCCGGCGTCGGCGAGCGGCGTGCCCGGAATCTGCACCAGGTTGTTGATCGGCACCGAGTCCGGCGGGGTCGGCAGGTTGGCGAGCTGGGCGATCAACGCGGCGCGCTGGATGCGCGACTCGCCCATGCCGACGATGCCGCCGCTGCACACGTTGATGCCGGCGTCACGGACCTTTTCAAGCGTGTCGAGGCGGTCCTGCAGGGTGTGGGTGGTGATGACCTGGGCGTAGAAGTCCGGCGCGGTGTCGAGGTTGTGATTGTAGTAATCGAGGCCGGCCTCGGCGAGCTGTGCGGCCTGGCCGTCCTTGAGCATGCCCAGGGTCACGCAGGTCTGCAGGCCCAGTGCCTTGACCTCGCGCACCATCTCGAGCACCGGCTCCAGGTCCTTTTCCTTTGGTCCGCGCCATGCTGCGCCCATGCAGAAACGGGTGGCGCCGCGCGCCTTCGCCGCACGCGCGCTGGCGAGCACCTCGGCCACCGGCATCAGGCGTTCGCGGGCGAGCCCGGTATCGTTGCGCGCCGACTGCGAGCAGTAGCCGCAGTCTTCCGAGCAGCCACCGGTCTTGATCGACAGCAGCGTCGAGCGCTGCACCGCGTGCGGGTCGAAATGGCCGCGATGCACCGTCTGGGCGCGGAAAACGAGTTCGAGGAAGGGGAGTTCGAACAGGGTCTCGATCTCCGCCACCGTCCACCGCTTGCGCGTTGCAGGCGTGTCGGTCTCACGGTCGAGCGTTGCGGAAGTCGTTGTCATTTCAGGGTTTCCGGGCTGTAATTACGGATTACGAGGTCCGCATGTTCTTTCATCGGTGGAAATCTTGTCAAATTCCCTGCATTCCCTGCGCGCATTGTTCGTGAACACGATGGACGTGCTCGCACCCCAGGACTGCTTCGTGTGCGGCGCTGCGAGCCGCGGCGATGCGGTGTGTCCGGACTGCGTCGACGGCCTGCCGCGGCGCGCGCCCACGGCCTGCCCGCAATGCGGCTTGCCCGGCCTCGACGGTGGGCGTTGTGCGGCCTGCACGCGCACCGCGCCAGCCTACGATGCAACGCGCGCAGCATACGACTTCGCCTTCCCGGTCGATGCGCTGATCCACGCGCTCAAGTATCGCCACCGGCTCTCCATC
>JBEOKH010000311.1:0-30399 GCA_040275625.1 Thauera sp.
CGCAGTTGTTGCCGCCGCCAGCGCGCTGCTGGCGTCGCCACCGCCAAGCCGAAACGCGGTGATGGCTTCCCCGCTGCTGGCGCGAATTGGCCCGCCCCGTAAGGAGGAGAACGCGAAGCCGATGGGCGAGCCGGATGCGTCGTCGTGCTTCGTGAACGCTGACAGCGTCGCGCCAGTGTGGGCGCGCGACCCAGGCAGCTCGAGACGGTCGAGGACACCGTCGGCGGCCCGGTGCCCGGCGAGCCGGATGCGCGCCTGCAGGCGGACCTCGGCGCCGCCCGCACAGTCTAGGTCGAGCCGGGTTGCGTTCGCGGCCCGACGCAGGGTGCAGGTCAGCTCGATCTCCCGCGCTGCAGGTCGCGGCAGGCGCGCAAGGGCGCGTTCGAAGCGCGCAAGGTCGGCGCGCGAGAACAGCTCGCCGAGCAGGTGGATGAAGCGCGTGACATCGCCGGCGTCCCGTCCGCGCCAGTGTTCGAGCGGCGCACGCAGCGCGAGCGGATCGAAGGCGGCGGGAATGTCGGCATAGCGCACGAGCTCGGCGTCGGCAGGAGGCGCAATCCCGCCCTCGATGCCGGCGAAGGGCTGGCGGTTGGGCACCTGTGGGTCGGGAATGGCCAGCCCATCGGGCCAGCGCGCCTGCCAGCTGGCCAGCAGCGGCGCGATCAGGTGGTGGGTGGCATCCGCGCTCGCGACGGTCGCCGCAGCGCCGATGAGGCGCTGGCGCAGCGCCTGCAGCAGGGCTTGCGCGCGGCAGTCGATGCTGGCCTGCGGGGTGGCCAGCGCGCAGCCGTCCTGCCACAGGCGCTGGGCGACGGCGAGGCGATTTGCGCGCGCGGTCGCGGCATCGATCGCTTCGGGCACATCGACGCCGTGACGCCAGGGCAGGCCCTGATAGTCGAGGCCGGTGGCGGCAAGGCGTGCGGCGACCGGCGGGCTGGCGCTGGTCTCGTCCCACGACGGGCGCGAGAAGATCGGCGCCGCGTTCTGGTGGCAGGCGAGGCAGAGCGTGCGGTTCGCGGCAAGCACCCGCGGTGTCGCCCCGGCGCGGTAGTCGAGCACGAGCTGGAACTCGAAGTGGCCCTCATCCTCGTTGTAGCTGATCACCTCGAGCGCCTCGGCGCGCTCGTGGTGGGCGAGATAGAGCCGGTCCTTTAGGTAGAGGTGTCCGGCGGGCGCGTCGGGCGCCGGTTCGCCGGTGACCACAGCCACGACGCGCGGAAAGCGGAAGGCGTCGACGTCACCGGCGGCGTGGCGCTGCAGCGAGCGCCCGAGCGGGATCAGCACGATCGCCAGTCCGCCGCTGGGGTCTTCGCCATCGAGGTGCGCACGTACGCGTTGCAGCAGGGCCGGGAACGGAAAGGGCACCTGCGGCGTGCCGTCGGCTTCGCGCTCGAGCAGGCGATCGAAGAGCGAATGGCCGTGTGCTGACGGTGCGCGGTCGAGGTCTGCCGCAATGGTGGGCGCCGCGAGCGCACTGCCCAACAGCGCGCTCAGCAGCAGCGGAAACACAAAGCCGGAGAGAGGGCCAAAAAGAGGGCGATGCAGGCGCATGCGCGTTCCCCTGCGCAATCTTCCGGGCCGCGGACGCTGCCGATGCCCGGAAAACCACGCACGGCTCGTCCTCAGCCCCCGCCTCCGCCTGCCGCCGCGGCAACCAGGCGTTGCTGGGTGCCGCTCCAGCAGTCCTGGTCCACCTGGCCGGTCTTGATGAAGGCGTCGCGACCCGCCGCGATGATCTGCGCGTTGTAGAGCACGAAGTTCACCACGAAGGCGCGGTCCAGGTAGGCCCGGCCGAGGTAGAAGCCGGGATAGACCATGCGGATCTCGTCGCGGATCGCGAAGCCGTTGCGTCCGGCCAGCAGGTCCGGCATGCGCCGGTAGCCCGGCAGTTCGTCGGTGAAGGCGTAGTCGATGATGATGGATTCGCGTCGGCCGTCGAGCAGGCTCTGCCCGCAGTAGAGCTTCGCCGGGAACAGCAGCCACTGGTCCTTGCCGCCGACATTCACCTTCTGCAGCGGTGCGTCCGCGCTTTCCTCGACGAGGCCGAGCTTGCGCAAGGTGGTGAGATCCTCGATGCGGTTACGCAGCAGGCGCTCGTCGCGGTAGAACACCTTGCCCTTCCACAACACCTCGCCGATCAGGTCGAGCTTGCTGCCCGCCACGTTCACCAGCAGCCCCTTCAGGCCGCCGCCGGCGATCTCGGACAGGCGCAGCTTGCCGCTGCCCCCGCGCGGGAAGAACAGGTCGCCGTCGAACGCGCCGTCAGGGATCGGTCCGGCGCTCAGGCGCGCATAGATCTGGTCGACCTGCTCCTGATCGAGGCGGGCGATGTTCTGCGGCGTGATCTTGTACAGGTCGGCGCTCGACAGCGGATGGCGATGTTCGAGCCAGGCGAAATCGGGCTTGCCGGCATAGCCTTCGGCATGCGGAGCGAAGGCGATGTTGGGCGGGTCGTCCTCGTCGTCATCGAACAGGCCGCAGCCGGAAAGCGTGACGGCGGCGAGCACGCAGGCGGCAAGCGCCCTGACTGGCCATTGCGAGATCCTTGTCATGATGAAGTCCCCCTGCTCAAAGCGTGGCGAGGAAGGCGATCAGCGCGTTCTTGTCGGCCTCGGACAGGTCCTCGCCGAAGCGGTGGCCTTCGTTCTCGACCTCGGCGGTGCAACTGCTGTACACCTGCTTGATCAGGTAGGGGCGCGCACGCAGCGCCTCGACCAGGCCGTTCGGCGTGCCGGCCACTTCCTGGGCGACCGCCTTGAGGTCGGCGAGTACCTTCTTGCCCATCTCCTTGCCCAGACGCGCGTTCAGGGTGCGCTCGAGCTCGCCGGCTGCGATCTTGGCGTGCACCAGATCGACGATGAAGGCCTTGTGCTGGAAGTTGCCGAGCGTGCCGGCGGTCACGCCGCGACCGTCGAGCTCGCTCGGGATCGTCAGCTCGAAGCCGAGCAGGCGTTCCTTGTCGGTGCCGTCCCACAGCCGCGGGCCGACGCGCAGGGTCACGTCCTCGTTGAGCAGCGTCACCTTCGGGATGCGCTCCGCCGGATTGAGCAGCGCCTGCATCGACAGCATGTACAGCTTGAATCGCCCGTCGACGCTCGGGTCGTACTCGAAGCAGGCGGGCTGGCGCTCGGCGGGCAGCAGCTTGACGTTGCTCGCGTCCACGTAGCGCGGACGCTGGGCATAGAAGTCGTTGGCGGCGTTCTGCGGCTTGCCGCACAGCTCGGGCCCGAGCGCGTTGTTGTGCAGGAAGGGGGCGTGCGCCCACAGATTCACCAGCGAGATGTTGCGGTAGTAGCCGCGACCACCATCGCCGGGCTCCTTCACGTTGGGGTCGGGCGGCTGCGCACGCAGGGTTTCGGAACCGTACTCCTGCCAGACATGGCCGGCCATGTGGTTCGAGTGCAGTGCGCGACAGCGGAAGGTGCCGACCTCGGACACCGCGGTGGGGCCATCGTTGCCCAGCCAGTCCTCGCGCAGGCCGGTCTTGAGGTCGAGCTTGTGGAAGTCGAGGCCGGCAAGCTGGCCGGTCGCGGCCTCAGGCTGACTCGAGTGGCAACGTGCGCAGCCGTTGGCGAACACCTCGCGCCCACGGGCGACCGCACCCGCGCCGAACTCGCGTTCGAGATCGGTAATGAGGTCCTGGTCGGTGTAGCGCGCGCCGGGATCGGCCGCGCGCAGCGTGTTCTCGCGCGCCACACGCAGATCGGTCGCGTGGCCTTCGGCGGAGGTGAAGAAGTCGAGGATGTTCGCCAGGCGGTCCTCGACGGCGCGGAAGTTCGGGCAGTCGCGCCGGCACTGGCCGATGTCGAACGGCGTCTGGCCAAAGCCGCGTTGCTGCGGGTCGAGCTGGCGCAGATCGGCGAGGTGATTCACCCAGCACTGCTCCGAGCACGAGCCGATGTTGAAGTACACGCGCTGGATGGCCTCGAGTGCGCCGATCGAGTCTTCACCGCCCTTGAGGATGTGGTGCACGGCATCTTTCTGCAGGGATTTCTCCCAGCATTTGCCGTTGCGGCCCGGCTCACACCAGCACTTCGCCTCGTCCGCGCCCTTGGCGCAGGCGCCCGTCTTGCGCCACTTGATCACGGACTCGTTGGCGAAGGTCGGGCGCCTGGCGATGTTGATCAGCGCGTTGATCGTGCCGGGATTGTTCAGCTGGTCGGTCGGAATGGCCGAGGTGTCGCTGGTGCCCGGCCTGGCATGGGCGAATATCTGCCATTCGAGGGTGTTCGAGGCCATGCCCGAGACCATGATCTCGGAGACGCGGGTGTATTGGTTGCCGACCAGGCCCTTGATGTTCTCCCACCCCGGGTGCGCCGGGTCGGCAGGCGGGTTGAGCGGATCGAACGCGATGTGGCAGGCGCCGCAGGAGGTGCCGATCAGGAAGGGCGGCTCGATCGCGCCGTCCTGGAGGTGGGAACGGGCCGCCTCGCCGCGCCCGCCAGCAGCGGCGATCGGCCGGTTATAGCCTTCCCAGGTGGCCGTGCTGCCGTTGAGCTTCTGCCACACGTCGCGGTCGAAGCGCGGGTTCGGGAACTTGCGGATGCCGAGGGCGCCGGTGGAGGTGCCGAAGCGCAGGTCGCAGGCGTCGCGGCGCTGGTCGGCGGGACCATGCACATCGCCGGCCGCGAGTGGCGCATCGTGGAAGTCGCAGGCCGGATCGCGGTATCCCTTGCGCCCGACATACGCGAGCAACTCCTCGTCGCCGGGACACCAGTCGAGACCGTAGGTCTCGTCCAGGCTCTTCGCCGGGCAGTCGGGGGTGCCGGGCACGCAGCAGGCCGGGTCGTTGATGATGCCCCAGGCGCGGAAGCGGTCGCCGCGCTCGTCGCTGCGCAGCACGCGGAACCAGTCGATCAGCACGCCGATCCGTTGCTGGAACACGTAGGTGTGGAAGCGCTCGTTGCCGGCGGTGGCCTTGAACCAGATCAGCCGTCCGGCGCACTCGGACGCGTTCAGCCCTTGCCGCGCGCACGCCTCGTAATAAGGGCGGTCCTGCGCATGAACCTTCGCCGGCGTCGACGCGGGTGAGGCGGCGTGTGCGTCGGCAAATGCCCGCGGGACGGGCGGGGCGAGCATGGCGGCGATGAGGACAATGGCCGCCCACAGCACCTGCGATGATGTGCGCATCATGTTCGTTCTCCTGCTCCGTTGGATCGGCAGGGACGAAAGCGCCCGCCTGTCGGGGCGCCCGCAGGGACGCGCGGTGCAGATCATCGGGCACGACCACACCCTCACTCTGCGCCTTACGCAGCGAAGCTCTCTGTCGGTTCTGGGCGCGCCTTACCGCGTGTTCGCGGCGCGCGCTCCATTCATTTGTTGTACTTCCGTGATAGCAGGAAAGCGTGGGTTTGCAAACCGAGCAAGCTGCTTGTAGCCGGCGCCGCAGGCGTAGAAGGAAAACGCCCCGCACAGCGACTGTGCGGGGCGTTCGGGTGAGCAGGCGGGCTGCGGTCGGGCTTCAGCCTTCCGCCTTCGCCGCACGCTTGCGCTCGGTTTCCTTCAGGTGACGCTTGCGCAGGCGGATGTTCTTGGGCGTGATCTCGACCAGCTCGTCGTCGGCGATGAACTCGATCGCAGATTCCAGGGTGAGCTGGATCGGCGTGATCAGGCGCACGGCTTCGTCGGTACCGGAGGCGCGCACGTTGGTCAGCTGCTTGCCCTTGATCGGATTCACGACGAGATCGTTGTCGCGGGTGTGGATGCCGATGATCATGCCTTCGTACAGCGCCTCGCCCGGGCTCACGAACATGCGACCGCGGTCCTGCAGGTTCCACAGCGCGTAGGCCACGGCGTCGCCGTCGTTCTGTGAGATCAACACGCCGTTGCGGCGTTCGGCCATCGCGCCGGCCATCGGGCCGTAGTCGTCGAAGACGTGGCTGGCGAGACCGGTGCCGCGCGTCATGGTGAGGAATTCGCCCTGGAAGCCGATCAGGCCGCGGGCCGGGATGCGGTACTCGAGGCGCACGCGGCCCTTGCCGTCCGGCTGCATGTCCTGCAGGTCGCCACGGCGCCTGCCCAGTTCTTCCATGACGCCGCCCTGGTGGTCTTCCTCGACGTCGACGGTGAGCATCTCGTACGGCTCGCACTTCACGCCGTCGATTTCCTTGTACACCACGCGCGGGCGACCGACCGCCAGCTCGTAGCCTTCACGGCGCATGTTCTCGAGCAGGATGGTCAGGTGGAGCTCACCGCGGCCCGCGACTTCGAACACGTCCGAGTCGCCCGTGTAGGTCACGCGCAGGGCGACGTTCTTGAGCAGCTCTTTTTCCAGGCGCTCGCGGATCTGGCGGCTGGTGACGTACTTGCCTTCGCGACCGGCCAGCGGCGAGGTGTTGACCATGAAGTTCATGGTCAGCGTCGGCTCGTCGACCGCGATCGGCTTCATGCCCTCGAGGCACTCCGGGTCGCACAGGGTGACGCCGATGTTGACCTGCTGGATGCCCGCGATCAGCACGATGTCGCCGGCCTCGGCCAATTCGGATGGTTTGCGTTCCAGGCCTTCGAAGGTGAGGATCTGGCTGACCTTGCCCTTGCCTCGATTCTCGGTGCCGTACATGACGACGACTTCCTGGTTCGGGCGGATGCTGCCGCGCTTGATGCGGCCGATGCCGAGCTGGCCCATGTAGGTGGAGTAGTCGAGCGAGCAGACCTGGAGTTGGAGCGGGCCGTTGGCGTCGACTTCCGGCGCGGGTACGTGCTCGAGGATGGCCTCGAACAGCGGGCGCATGTCGGTGCGCTCGTCGTTTTCGTTGAGCACCGCGAAGCCGTTCAGGCCCGAGGCGTAGATCACCGGAAAGTCGAGCTGCTCTTCGGTGGCGCCGAGCTTGTCGAAGAGATCGAAGGTGTGATTGATCACCCAGTCCGGACGGGCGCCCGGGCGGTCGATCTTGTTGACCACGACGATCGGCTTGAGTCCGAGGGCGAGCGCCTTGCGGGTCACGAAGCGGGTCTGCGGCATCGGGCCTTCAACGGCGTCGACCAGCAGCAGCACGCTGTCGACCATCGACAGCACGCGCTCGACCTCACCACCGAAGTCGGCGTGTCCCGGGGTGTCGACGATGTTGATATGGGTGTCGCCGTACTGGATTGCGCAGTTCTTCGACAGGATCGTGATGCCGCGTTCCTTTTCGATGTCCCCCGAGTCCATGACGCGTTCAGCGACCTGCTGGTTTTCGCGGAAGGTGCCGGACTGGCGCAGCAGTTGGTCGACGAGGGTGGTCTTGCCGTGGTCGACGTGGGCGATGATGGCGATGTTACGGATGGCGCGGGACATGGAGGGGGGCCGGCGAAGTCTTTGAAAGGGCGAGGATTCTACCATGGTCTGCGGCGGCGCAGCATGGATTTCTCGAGGATCCCGGGGCGCATGCTAGAATCGCGCGCCCAGCCAGAAGAGGTCTTCATCATGCTTGCGATCATCGGCGGCAGCGGACTCACCCAGCTGTCGAACATGGAGATCGAGCGCCGCGAAGTGGCGCGCACACCTTACGGGGAGCCCTCCGGAGCGCTGGCTTTCGGCCATGTCTGCAACGAGCCGGTGGTGTTTCTTGCGCGTCACGGTTACGGCCACACGATCCCGCCGCATCTCGTGAATTACCGCGCCAACATCTGGGCGCTCAAGCAGGCGAGGGTCACCGGGGTCATCTCGGTTGCCTCCGTCGGCGGCATCCGCGCCGAGCTGGCACCCGGAGCGCTGATCGTGCCGGACCAGATCATCGATTACACCTGGGGCCGTGCGAGCACCTTCTTCGAAGGCGGCGACACCTCGGTGCGCCACATCGATTTTACCGCGCCCTATGACGAAGCCCTGCGCCGCCGCCTGCTCGCCGCGATCGGCAAGGCGGGCGAGCGTGCGGTCGACGGCGGCGTGTACGCGAGCACGCAGGGGCCGCGCCTGGAGACGGCGGCCGAGATCGACCGCCTGGAGCGCGACGGGTGCGACATCGTGGGCATGACCGGCATGCCCGAGGCCGCGCTGGCACGCGAGCTCGAGCTGCCCTACGCGGCGATCGGCGTGGTGGTCAATCACGCGGCCGGCCGCTCGGCGAGCGCGCACGGCATCCACTTTGGTGACATCGAGCTCGTGCTGCAGGCGTCGATGACTCGGGTGCGCAAGGTGCTCGAATGTCTGTGCAGGGTTTGAGGACAAAAACATGAAACGTCTTGAATCCGCCTTCGAGCACGTGCTGTTCAGCAGCCGCTGGCTGATGGCACCCGTATATCTCGGCCTCGTGCTGGCGATGGTCCTGCTGCTGGTGAAGTTTGCCAAGGAGCTCTTCGGTCTTTTCGCCCACATCTGGACGGCCTCGGGCAGCGAGCTGATCATCGGCGTGCTGTCGCTGGTCGATGTGGCGCTGATCATGAACCTGATGGTCATCATCATTTTCAGCGGCTACGAGAACTTCGTCTCCAAGATGGAAGACCTGCACTCGCACCAGGACCGCCCGGAGTGGATGGGGCACATCGGCTTCTCCGACCTCAAGCTCAAGCTGATCGGCTCGATCGTGGCGATCTCGGGGATCGAGCTGCTGAAGGCGTTCATGAACGCCCACAACCTCACCGATCGCCAGCTCGGCTGGATGGTCGGCATCCACGTCACCTTCCTGTTCTCGGGCCTGCTCTACGCGGGCATGGACCGTCTGGCCGGCAAGGGGCACTGAGGAGCGGGCAGCGGGCGGCCGGCGCCGTCCGCGTCCTCAAACCTGCAGCCGGTCGAGCAGTTCGCGCTCGATCTTGAGCACCTGCGCGTCCTGACTCAAGGCCTGTCCGGTGAGCAGGAAGGTGTCTTCGACGCGCTCGCCGAGGGTAGCGATCTTCGCCGTATGCAGGCGGATGCCATGATCGGCGAGCACGGTGGCGACATCGTAGAGCAGGCCGGGGCGGTCGGCGGCGGTGAGCGACAGCACGTGGTGGCGGCCAGCCTCGTCGGGGCGGATGCTGACCTCGGGACTGATCGGGAAGTGCTTGACGTGACGTGACATGCGTCCGCGTGTGGGGCGTTCCGGTGCACCCGTCTTCTGTAGCCGCGCGCACAGCTCGTGCTCGATGAGGGTCACAATGTCGCGGTAGGCCGCTTGCTGTCCGGGATCCTGCAGCATGAAGCTGTCGAGCGCATAGCCGTGGCGGGTGGTGTGCACCTTGGCGTCGAGGATGGTGAAGCCCATGCGGCCGAAGAAGCCGGTGAGGTGAACGAAGAGGTCCTTCTGGTCGCGGGTGAACACCATCACCTGAACGCCGTCTTCGTCCTCGGCGACGCGCGCCTTGACCACCGCCAGGTCGGTCGTGCTGCGGTAATACAGCACGCGTGTGTGCCAGGCGATCTCCTCGGCCGAGTGGCGCATGAAATACACCGGGTCGAGCTTGGACCACAAGTCGTCCTCGACGCCTGGGCGCAGGCCGTGGAAGCGCAACTGGCGGCGCGCGTCCTCCAGGCGCCCGTCGAGACCGAGCGCTTCCTGCGGGGTCGCACCGCGCAGCAGGCGCTGGGTGGCGAAGAAGAGGTCCTCGAGCAGCTTGCCCTTCCAGCCGTTCCACACCTTGGGGCTGGTGCCGCGGATGTCGGCGTGGGTGAGCAGGTAAAGCGCGATCAGCCGGCGCTCGTTGCCGACCCCCTCGGCGAAGCGCTGGATCACCTCGGGGTCGGAGGTGTCTTCCTTTTGCGCCACGCGTGACATCGTCAGGTGCTGCTCGACCAGCCACACCACGAGCGCGCTGTCTGCGGTGTCCAGCCCGTGCTGGGCGCAGAATTCGCGCGCGTCGCTCATGCCCAGCGTGGAGTGATCGCCGCCGCGCCCCTTGGCGATGTCGTGGAACAGCGCCGCGACGTAGAGCAGCCAGTGGTGGTCGAAGGCCATGATCAGCCGCGTCATCAGCGGGTATTCGTGCGCGTGCTCGCCCATCGTGAAGCGCCGCATGTTGCGCAACACCATCAGGATGTGCTGATCGACTGTGTAAACATGGAACAGATCATGCTGCATCTGGCCGACGATCCGCCGCCAGGCCGGGATGTAGCGCGACAGGATGCCGTACTCGTTCATCTTGCGGAACACGCGCACGATGCCCCGCCGCTGCTGCAGGATCTGCAGGAACAGGGCGCGGTTGGCAGGATCGGCGCGGAAGGCGGCGTTGACCCGGTTGCGGTGGGCCCAAAGCGCGCGCAGCGTGCGCGCGGTCATGCCCTTGAGCTCGGAGCGCTGCTGCAGCAGCAGGAAGCATTCGAGCAGCGCCTGGGGGTGGCGCTCGAAGACGTCCTCGTCGCGGATGTCGAGCAGCTCACGCACGACCTGGAAGCGCGCATTGACGACGATCGCGGCGCCGCGGTCGGGGAAGATCACGCTGCCGTAGTTCTGCAGCAGCACCGTGTTGAGCTGCATCACCATCTTGGCGGTGACGTAGTAGCGCTGCATCAGCACTTCGGAGGCACGCCGGGTGGCGGTGGCCTCGATGCCGAGGATGCGGGCGAGCTTCTCCTGGTGGTCGAAGAGCAGGCGGTCTTCAGCGCGGCCGGTGAGATAGTGCAGGCGGATGCGGATGTGCTGCAGGAAGCGCTCGACGTTGCGCAGTTCGCTCGCCTCGCCGCCGGTGATCAGGCGGTGGCGGGCGAGATCGCGCCAGCTGCGCCCGAGCCCGGCGGCGCGTGCGATCCAGCCGAGCATCTGCAGGTCGCGCAAGCCGCCGGGGCTTTCCTTGCAGTTGGGTTCGAGCGCGTAGGGGGTGTCGTTGAAACGCGCATAGCGCTGCTCCTGTTCGAGCAGCTTGGCTTTGAAGAAGGTGCGCACGTCGAGTGCATCGTGATAGCGCGCGGACAACTCCGCGAACAGCGCCGGGTTGCCGGCGAGCAGGCGTGCCTCGAGCAGGTTGGTCTGTACGGTGATGTCGTCGGCGGCCGCAATCATGCACTCGTCGACCGTGCGCACCGCATGGCCGACCTCCAGCCCCAGGTCCCAAAGCGCGCCCACCAGCGCGGCGAGCCGCGCGCGGACGTCCTCGTCGGCCGGTTCCGGCAGCAGCATGAGCAGATCGACGTCGGATGCGGGGAACAGTTCGCCCCGACCGTAGCCGCCCACCGCGACCACCGCAGCCGTCTCGGGCATGCCGCAGGCCGCCCACAGCTGCGCCACCTCGCCGTCGACCAGCGCCGCGCGGCCCTTGAGCAGCGCGGCAGTCTGCGGGTGAGCCTGGTACTGCGCGCGCAACTCGGCAAGGCCTTGGCTCATGCGCTGTCGCGCAACGCCAAGCAAGGGTTGCAGCGAACCGGTCAGCGTGTCGTTCATGGCGGCGGATGGGCGATCAGGCGAAGTGTGCGGCGACAAGCGCGGGCGGGGGTGGGGCGTTCGCGGACAGCGTTAGCACTTCGACGCCGGTGTCGGTGACGACCACCGTGTGCTCCCATTGCGCGGACAGGCTGCGATCCTTGGTGACGATCGTCCATCCGTCGGGCAGCTCGGAGATCGCTGCCTTGCCGGCGTTGATCATCGGCTCGATGGTGAAGATCATCCCCGGCTCGAGGGTGGGGCCGGTGCCCGCCTTGCCGTAATGCAGCACCTGCGGCTCCTCGTGGAACTTGTGGCCGATGCCGTGGCCGCAGAACTCGCGCACCACCGAGAAACCGTTGCCCTCGGCGTGCTTCTGGATCGCCGCACCGATGTCGCCGAGGCGGCCGCCGGGCTTCACCGCGGCAATGCCGAGCCACATGCACTCGTAGGTGATGCGGGTGAGGCGGCGCGCAACGATGCTTGTGCCCGCCTCGCCGCCGAGGAGGAACATGCGGCTGGTGTCGCCGTGGAATCCGTCCTTGATCACGGTGATGTCGAGGTTGACGATGTCGCCCTTCTTCAACACCTTCTCTCCCGGCACGCCGTGGCAGACCTGGTGGTTGATCGAGGTGCAGATCGACTTCGGGTAGGGCGTGTAGCCGGGCGGCGCGTAGTTGAGCGGGGCAGGGATGGTGTCCTGGACGTTGACCATATAGTCATGGCACAGGCGGTCGAGTTCGCCGGTGGTCACGCCGGGCACTACGAAGGGCGCGATGTAGTCGAGCACTTCGGCGGCTAGCCGGCACGCCACGCGCATCTTCTCGATCTCTTCGGGGGTCTTGATGATGATGCTCATTGTTGTGTCTTCTGCGTCGGGGCGGTAAAGCGGCAAGGCTATCGCAAGCGCACTCCGGCGGCAAACCGGCAGGCAACGCACGTCTTGAGTGCGATGCGGATGGCGTGATAAGATCGCGGGCTTGTCTGCTTTGGCAGGCAAAATCCGCACGCCTTGCGGCACGGGGTCCGGTCCGGAGTCCCGCGCGAGCGCCCAATCAGGGTCTCGCACGGTTCCGGCTGGCGTATTGCGGACCGGTTGTCCGGTCACGCATCCGCAGGGCGGAGGTTCAACCCTTGATCAGTTTGGAGCAACACATGTCCGTCACAATGCGTCAGATGCTGGAAGCCGGCGTCCACTTCGGTCACCAGACCCGCTTCTGGAACCCGCGCATGGCCCCCTACATCTTTGGCCAGCGCAACAAGATTCACATCGTCAACCTCGAGAAGACGATGGTGAAGTACAACGAGGCGATCGAGTTCGTCCGCAAGCTCGCCGCCAATCGCGGCAACATCATGTTCGTCAGCACCAAGCGCCAGGCACGCGAGATCATCGCCGAGGAAGCGCAGCGCGCCGGCATGCCCTACGTCGACGAGCGCTGGCTCGGCGGCATGTTGACCAACTTCAAGACCGTCAAGCAGTCGATCAAGCGTCTGAAGGAAGTCGAGGCGATGATGGAGGACGGCTCGATCGAGCGTCTGTCCAAGCGTGAAACGCTGACCGTGAGCCGCGAGCTCGACAAGCTGAAGAAGTCGATTGGCGGCATCAAGGACATGGGCGGCCTGCCCGATGCGCTGTTCGTGATCGACGTCGGCTACCACAAGATCGCCATTACCGAAGCGAAGAAGCTCGGTATTCCGGTCGTGGCCGTGGTCGATACCAATCACTCGCCCGATGGCGTCGATTACATCATCCCGGGTAACGACGACTCCTCGCGTGCGATCCGCCTTTACGCTCGTGGCGTGGCTGATGCCGTGCTGCAGGGGCGCAGCCAGGTGCTGCAGGAAATCGTCGATGCCGGCGGCGACGAGTTCGTCGAGGTCGAGGAAGAAGGCACGCAGGAACAGGCCTGATCCTCAGCGAAGGGGGCCCGTGGGGCCCCTTTTGCAATGCGGACGCAGGCTGCTGCACGATCCGCAACCTGCGTATCGCAAGATCCATGAGGCCGTGTCCGGCGCCTTTCGCCGCCCCGCACGGCGTCCGCAGTTCGAGTGTCTGACTCGAAAGCAAGACTCGAACGTCAAACCGAATACATTCAGGAGCTAGCATGGCGGAAATTACCGCAAGCATGGTCAAGGAACTGCGCGAGAAGACCGACGCGCCGATGATGGAATGCAAGAAGGCGCTGACCGAGGCCGCCGGTGACATGGTCAAGGCCGAAGAGATCCTGCGCGTCAAGCTCGGCAACAAGGCTTCCAAGGCTGCAGCCCGCATCGCCGCCGAAGGTGTGGTGGGGATCAACATCGCCGCCGACGGCAAGCTCGGTGCGATCATCGAAGTCAACTGCGAGACCGACTTCGTCGCCAAGAACGACGACTTCCTGGCGCTCGTGCAGAACTGTGGCGAACTGGTTGCCGGCAGGAGCCCGGCCGACGTCGGCGCGCTGTCGGCGCTGCCGCTGGGCGAGGGGACGGTCGAGACCACCCGCACCGCGCTGGTCGGCAAGATCGGCGAGAACATGAGCATCCGCCGCTTCGTCCGCGTCGAAGCCAAGGGCCGGCTGTTCTCCTATATCCACGGTGGCGCCAAAATCGGCGTGCTGCTGGACCTGGTCGGCGGTGACGAGCAGCTCGGCAAGGATCTCGCGATGCACATCGCCGCCTCCAAGCCGAAGTCGCTGGACGCCTCGGGCGTGTCGGCCGAGTTGATCGACTCCGAGCGCCGCATCGCGGTCGAGAAGGCGCGTGAAGCCGGCAAGCCGGAGGCCATGCTCGAGAAGATCGCTGAAGGCACGGTGCAGAAATTCCTCAAGGAAGTCACCCTGCTGGGTCAGGTCTTCGTCAAGGCCGAGGACGGCAAGCAGACCATCGAGCAGCTGCTCAAGACCAGGGGGGCCTCGGTCGCCGGTTTCACGCTGTACATCGTCGGCGAAGGCATCGAGAAAAAAGTGACCGACTTCGCTGCCGAAGTCGCGGAACAGGCCGCCGCTGCCGCCAAGAAGTAAGGAGAAGATCGTGTCCGCCGCCTACAAGCGCATCCTGCTCAAGCTCTCCGGCGAAGCCCTGATGGGCGACGACGCCTACGGCATCAATGAGGATGTCGTCACCCGCATCGTCTCCGAGATTGCCGAGATCACCCGTCTCGGCGTCCAGGTCGGCGTGGTGATCGGCGGCGGCAACATCTTCCGCGGCATGAAGGGTGCGGCCTCCGGCATGGACCGCGCCACGGCCGACTACATGGGCATGCTGGCCACGGTGATGAACGCGATGGCGCTCGCCGACGCGATGCGCCGCATGGATCTCCAGGCCCGCGTGCAGTCGGCGCTGCGCATCGACCAGGTGGTCGAGCCCTACATCCGCGGCCGCGCGATCCGTCACCTCGAGGAAGGCCGCGTGGTGATCTTCGCTGCCGGCACCGGCAACCCGTTCTTCACCACCGACACCGCCGCGGCGCTGCGTGGTGCCGAGATCGGCGCGCAGATCGTGCTCAAGGCAACCAAAGTTGACGGGGTATATACCGCCGACCCGAAGAAGGATCCGCAGGCTCAGCGCTACCACCGCATCAGCTTCGACGAGGCGATCGGACGCAACCTGCAGGTGCTCGATTCGACCGCGTTCGCGCTGTGCCGCGACCAGAAGCTGCCCATCAACGTGTTTTCGATCTTCAAGGCCGGTGCTCTCAAGCGCGTGGTGATGGGTGAGGACGAAGGCACGCTGGTCCATTCCTGACACCCGGAGAGTGCTTGCATGATTCCCGAACTCAAGAAGAGCATCGAGCAGAAGATGCAAAAGACCGTCGAGGCGCTCAAGACCGACCTCACCAAGGTGCGCACCGGTCGCGCCCACACTGGTTTGCTCGACCACGTGATGGTCGACTATTACGGCTCCATGGTGCCGGTTAATCAGGTTGCCAACATCACCTTGATCGACGCCCGCACGATCGGCGTGCAGACTTGGGAAAAGCCGATGCTCGGCAAGGTCGAGCGTGCGATCCGCGACAGCGATCTGGGTCTGAATCCCGCGAACATGGGCGAGCTCTTGCGCGTCCCGATGCCCGCCCTGACCGAGGAGCGGCGCCGTGACCTTATCAAGGTCGTGCGTCATGAGGGCGAGAATGCCAAGATTGCGATCCGCAACCTGCGTCGCGACGCCAACCAGCAGCTCAAGGACGCGGTGAAGGACAAGGCGATCTCCGAGGACGACGAACGTCGGGGCGAGGAAGAGGTGCAGAAGCTGACCGACAGGCACGTCACCGAGATCGACAAGCTGCTTGCCCAGAAAGAGCAGGAGCTGATGCAGATCTGATCCGCTCCGGATCGGTTGTGTTCACTACAGGCAATACAGGAGACGGACATGGTCGGAGGGTTGTTCAGGAGTTCCACTCGCGACATTCCCGACGTCTCGGAGGTGCCTGAGCACATCGCCGTGATCATGGACGGTAATGGGCGTTGGGCGCGCAAGCGCCTGATGCCGCGCATTGCAGGTCATGCGCGCGGGGTGGATGCGCTGCGGGCGACGGTCCGCCGTTGTAAGGATCGCGGCGTTCAGTATCTGACCGTGTTCGCCTTCAGTTCCGAGAACTGGCGCCGGCCCCAGGAAGAAGTCTCGTTCCTGATGCAGCTATTCCTCAAGTCGCTGCAGAAGGAGATCCGCCGCATGCACGAGAACGACATGCGTTTCCGGGTGATCGGAGACCTGTCGAAGTTCGACGGACGGCTGGTCGACATGATCCGCGAGGCCGAAGCGCTCACCGCCGGCAACAGTGGCCTCAATTTTACCGTCGCCGCCAACTATGGCGGGCGCTGGGACATTCTCGACGCGATGTCGCGCCTGATGGCGCGTGACCCGCTGCGCCACGAGCGCTTTACCGAAGAAGAACTCGCCTCCGAGCTGTCAATGAACTTCGCGCCCGAGCCCGACCTCTTCATCCGCACCGGCGGTGAGAAGCGGATCAGCAACTTCCTGCTCTGGCAACTCGCCTACACCGAACTCTATTTCACCGACGTGCTGTGGCCCGATTTCGACGCTGACGCCCTCGATGCAGCGATTTCGTCCTACCAGGGCAGGGAGCGCCGCTTCGGGCGCACCAGCGAACAGCTCAAGGCCCAGGCCGGGGAGTAGGGCGCGCATGCTCAAGGATCGGGTCCTTACTGCAGTCGCACTGCTTGCGGGCTTGCTGGTTGCGGTATTCCTGCTGCCGCCCGCCCTTTGGCTGCTGCTGTGCGCGGCACTGTGCGGCGCCGCAGCTTGGGAGTGGGGCGCGCTCGCGCGTTTCGAGCGCCCGCTGCGCGGGTCGACCGCGCTCGCCTTCGCAGCGGCCAGTGCGTTCCTCGGCTGGAGCGCTGGCCTTGGCGAAGGGCATCTGGGTGGCGCTGCCGCGCTGGTGCCGCTCCATGTGTTCAGTGCGCTGTTCTGGCTTTTCGTGGTGCCGTTCTGGCTGCGTGGCAAGTGGGCGCTCTCCAATCCGATGCTGGCCTCGCTGGTCGGCTTCGTCGTACTCGTGCCGACGGCGCTCGCGATGATGCAACTGCGCACGATGGGTCCGTGGATGCTGCTCGGTGCGATGGCGGTGGTCTGGGTTGCCGATATCGCCGCCTATTTCTCCGGGAAGGCCTTCGGTCGCCGCAAGCTCGCGCCAACGATCAGTCCCGGCAAGACCTGGGAGGGCGCTGCCGGCGCCGCCCTTGCCGTGCTGATCTTTGGTTTCAGCGTACTCGCCGGGTTGGGCTCGATGCCGACTGGCGGCCTTGCGGTGGTGGCGCTTGCGCTGCTGGCATGGACCGCGGTGAGCATCGTCGGCGACTTGTTCGAGTCCCTGCTCAAGCGCCAGGCCGGGCTCAAGGACAGCGGCAGCATCCTTCCTGGTCATGGCGGCATCCTCGATCGCATCGATAGCCTCACCTCCACGCTTCCTCTGGTGGCCCTCGGCATGGTCTGGCTCGCGCGCTGAGCGCGAGGCGAACCGCGCATCCCGCCCGAAACGGAATCCTTTCATGCCTTCCCCCGCTCCTCAGCGCCTGACCGTCCTGGGCGCGACCGGTTCGATCGGCCAGAGCACGCTCGACGTCGCCGCCCGTCATCCCTACCGCTTCGAGGTCTTCGCGCTCAGCGCCCAGCGCCAACACGACACGCTGCGCGAGCAGTGCCTGCGCTTTGCACCGCGGTTCGCGGTGATGGGCGACGAAGGTGCGGCGGAACTGCTGCGCGACGCGTTGATCGCCGCGGGCAGCGATACCGAGGTGTTGCACGGCGAGCTCGCGCTCGAGCGCATTGCCAGCGCGCCTGAGGTCGACATGGTGATGGCGGCGATCGTCGGCGCGGCCGGCCTGCGTCCCACGCTGGCCGCGGCGCGTGCCGGCAAGAAGCTGCTGCTCGCCAACAAGGAAGCGCTTGTGCTGTCCGGCCGCCTGCTCATGGATGCGGTGGCGGCCAGCGGCGCGACTCTGCTGCCGATCGACAGCGAACATAACGCCATCTTCCAGGCCCTGCCCGCAGACTATGCACGGGTGCCGCGCAGCGCCGGGGTGCGTCGCGTGCTGCTGACCGCATCCGGAGGTCCTTTCCGCGCAGTGCCGGTCGAAGCGCTCGCCGCGGTGACGCCGGAGCAGGCCTGCGCGCATCCGAACTGGGTCATGGGGCGCAAGATCTCAGTCGACTCGGCAACGATGATGAACAAGGGGCTCGAGGTGATCGAGGCCCACTGGCTGTTCGGTGCACCGGCCGAAATGATCGAGGTCGTGGTGCACCCGCAGAGCGTGATTCACTCGATGGTCGAGTACGCCGACGGCTCTGTGATCGCGCAACTCGGGAATCCTGACATGCGCACCCCGATCGCCCACGCCATGGCCTGGCCGGAGCGGATCGACGCCGGCGTGCGCGCGCTCGATCTGTTCGAGATCGCGCGTCTCGACTTCGAGCGTCCCGATTTCACCCGCTTTCCGTGCCTCGCGCTCGCCTTCGATGCGTTGCGCGCGGGGGGCGCAGCACCCGCGGTCCTCAATGCTGCCAACGAGGAAGCGGTTGCCGCCTTCCTCGATCGGCGCATCGGCTTCCTCGACATCGCCACGGTGATCGCCGCTTGCCTGGAACGTGGTGCCGCGCACGCGGTCGATTCACTGGAGGCGGTGCTCGCCGCCGACGCGCATGCCCGCGAACTCGCGCGCGACCAGATCTCCCGACATTCGACTCGCCGATGACCCTGCTCGACTATCTCGTACCGTTCGCCCTCGCCCTCGGCCTGCTGATCCTGGTCCACGAACTGGGCCACTACCTGGTGGCGCGCTGGTGCGGTGTCAAGGTGTTGCGCTTCTCGATCGGTTTCGGCAAACCGCTGCTGGTGCGGCGGGCAGGCCGTGACGGCACCGAATGGGCGCTTGCCGCTTTTCCGCTCGGCGGCTACGTCAAGATGCTCGACGAGCGCGAGGGGCCGGTGGCAGCTGAGGAGCTGCATCGCGCCTTCAACCGCCAGAGCGTGTACCGGCGCTTCGCCGTCGTGGCTGCGGGGCCACTGGCCAACTTCCTCCTCGCGATCGTGCTCTACTGGGGCTTGTCCGTCGCTGGAACCGACGAGCTCCTGTCGCGCGTCGCGTTGTCCGACACCCCTGCAATCGCGCAGGCAGCCGGTGTGCGCGATGGCGATCTGGTGGTCGCGGTGGACGCGGAACCGGTGCGAAGCTGGCAGGAATTGCGCTGGGTGTTGCTCCGGCACGCGCTCGACAGCGGCGCGGTGGTGCTCAGGGTCCGTACCTTGGAGGATGTGGATGCCTTCCGCCGGCTCGATCTGGCCGGGGTGGCGATCGACGAGGGCAACACTGACCTCATCGCCCGCATCGGTCTGAAGCCCTGGCGGCCGCAGATTCCCCCCGTCATCGGGCGCATCGCCGCGAACAGCGCGGCAGAGCGTGCCGGCATGCAGGGCGGCGATCGCGTGTTGACGATCGCCGGGGCGCCGATCGAGTCATGGACCGAGCTCGTGCGCGTGGTGCGCAACTCTCCCGACCGCGCGCTCGCCTTCGAGCTCGACCGTGATGGCCGTGTGGTGGTCCTCGAGGTCACCCCGGAGGCCGCGGAGGAGGGCGGTGAGCGCATCGGCCGGATCGGTGTCGGCGTCGCCGAACCCGCGCCGGGAGGGGTCGCGATGTTCGGCGAGGTGCGCTACGGTGTGTTCGAGGGCCTGTCGCGGGCTGTGGCCCAGACCTGGGATACGAGTGTACTGAGTCTCAAGATGATCGGCCGCATGCTGACCGGCGAGATCTCATGGAAGAACCTCTCCGGTCCGGTCACGATCGCGGACTACGCTGGCCAGACGGCGCAGCTCGGCTGGTCCCATTACCTCAAGTTCATCGCCCTGATCAGCATCAGTCTGGGGGTCCTGAACCTGCTGCCCATCCCGGTTCTGGACGGGGGGCACTTGTTGTACTATACGGTCGAAATCATCAAGGGCGGTCCGATCCCGGAGCGCGTCATGGAGGTCGGTCAGCAGATCGGCCTCGCACTCCTGGTGATGCTGATGGCATTTGCCTTCTACAACGACATCAACCGTCTCATTTCCGGCTGAACTCCCGCATGAATCGCAAGCTCCTGCCCGGGCTCCTGGTGGCCCTTTTCGCCGTGGCGCCGGCTCTCGCGTTCGATCCCTTTGTTGTAAAGGACATCCGCGTCGAGGGTATCCAGCGCACCGAGGCGGGCACCGTTTTCAACTACCTGCCGGTGCGCGTGGGCGAGCGCTTCTCCGAGGAGCAGGCGGCCGAGGCCATCCGGGCGCTGTTCGCCACCGGTTTTTTCAGCGACGTGCGCATCGAAACCGAGGGCGACGTCATCGTTGTCGTCGTGGACGAGCGGCCGGCGATCGCGGACATCACCTTCGACGGCGTCAAGGAATTCGAAACCGACGCCCTCAAGAAAGGCCTGCGCGAAGTCGGTCTCGCCGAATCGCGGATCTTCGACCGTTCCCTGCTCGAGCGTGCGGAGCAGGAACTCAAGCGCCAATACCTCTCGCGCGGCAAATACGCCGCCACCGTCGTCACCACGGTGACGCCGCTCGAGCGCAACCGGGTCGGCATCAATTTCAAGGTTGACGAGGGTGGGGTCGCGAAGATACACCAGATCAGCATCGTCGGTGCGAAGGCCTTCTCCGCCGATGATCTGCTCGACGAGATGCAGCTCACCACGCCGGGATGGCTGACCTGGTACACCAAGAACGACCAGTACTCGCGCCAGAAGCTGTCGGCTGACCTGGAGACACTGCGCTCGTTCTACCTGAACCAGGGCTATCTTGACTTCAACATCGATTCGACCCAGGTCTCGATCACGCCCGACAAGCAGGACATCTACATCACGGTGAATATCACCGAGGGCGAGAAGTATACGGTCACCGGCGTGCGCTTCACCGGAGACCTGATCCTGCCCGAGTCCGAATACCAGGCGCTGACCACGATTCGCCCGGGCGATACGTTCTCGCGCGAGAAGCTCACCGAAACCACCAAGGCGATCAGTGACCGCCTCGGCAACGAGGGCTATGCCTTCGCCAACGTGAACGCCGCGCCGGAGGTCGACAAGGCGAAGCGCGAGGTGGCGTTCACCGTGTTCGTCGATCCCGGCCGGCGGGTGTACGTTCGCCGCATCAACGTCGGTGGCAACACCAAGACGCGCGACGAAGTCGCGCGTCGCGAGATGCGCCAGCTCGAAGGTGGCTGGTACGACGCCGCAGCGATCAACCGCTCGCGTACCCGCATCGACCGCCTCGGTTTCTTCGACGAGGTCAATGTCGAGACCCCGGCGGTTCCCGGCACGACCGACCAGGTCGACGTCAATTTCACGGTCAAGGAACGCCCGACCGGCAACCTGATGCTGGGTGTCGGCTTCTCCAGCTCCGAGGACATCGTGCTGTCGGCGTCGATCGCGCAGCAGAACCTCTTCGGCAGCGGCAATTCGCTCACGCTCGGTCTCAACACCAGCGAATCGAGCCGCACCCTGGCGCTGTCCTTCACCAACCCCTACTACACCGTCGATGGCGTCAGCCTCGGCTGGGATCTTTACCACCGCACCTACGATGCCGACGAGCTCGACTCGGTGTCGCCGTACAAGACCGTGTCGACCGGTGCCGGCATCCGCCTCGGCTGGCCGATCGCAGAGGATGACCAGGTCAACTTCGGCCTCACGGCAGATCGTACGGAGATCACAACCTACGCGCAGAGCCCGTTCCTTTATCAGGATTTCTGTCTGGAGAATGGTCTCGATAGTGCGTCCAGAGGCATCGGTAGCTGCACGGTCGACAGCCTGTTGCTGACCGTCGGCTGGTCACGCGATGGTCGGGATAGTTTCACCTATCCGCGCAGCGGCGTTTACCAGCGGGTCTATGGCGAGGTGACGGTGCCGGTGGGCGACCTGCGCTACGGCAAGCTCGGCTACCAGTACCAGCACTGGTTCCCGATTGGCAGCGACTACGCCCTGATGCTCAATGCCGACGTGGGTTGGGCGAAGGGCTTCGGCGGCAAGGACGTGCCGTTCTACAAGAACTACTACGTCGGCGGCATCGGCTCGGTCCGTGGTTTCGATCAGGGTTCGGTCGGTCCCAAGTTCATGGACACCGACGGCGACATCACCTCGACCGGTGGCACGCGCAAGGCGGTCGCGAACGCGGAATTCTTCTTCCCGATGCCGGGGGCCGGCAAGGACCGCTCGTTCCGTATTTCGGCCTTTTTCGATGCCGGCTATGTGTGGGGCGAGGATCAGCAACCGCTTGCAGCGGGCAGCCCCTTCGTCGAGCAGGATGTCCGATTCAGTGACCTGCGCTACAGTACTGGCCTCGCGTTTTCCTGGAGCTCGCCGATCGGACCCCTCAAGTTCAGTTTCGGCCACCCGCTCAACGAGGAAGAGAACGACGAGATCCAGCGATTCCAGTTCCAGCTCGGCAGCGTTTTCTGATCTGCCAGCGGCTTAGTTTCATCCGGAGGAATAAGTGAAATTCAGTACCCTCTCCCTGCTTGCAGCCGCACTGCTCGGCCTGTCGCAGACCGCATACGCCGAGACCAGGATCGGCTTTGTGAACTCCGATCGCGTAATGCGCGAGGCGGCGCCCGCGGTGCGCGCGCAGCAGCGCCTCGAGAAGGAATTCGAGAAGCGCGACCAGGAGCTGCAGCGCATTGCGCGCGACCTCAAGTCGATGCAGGACGATCTCGAGCGCAACGGCCCGACCATGGGCGACAGCGATCGCCGCAACAAGGAGCGTGCGTTCAACGATTTGAACCGCGAGTTCCAGCGCAAGCAGCGCGAGTTCCGCGAGGACCTCAACCAGCGCCGCAACGAGGAGCTTGCCTCGGTGCTCGACAAGGCCAACCGCTCGGTGAAGGAGATCGCCGAGCAGGAGAATTACGACATCATTTTCCAGGAGGCGGTTTACGCGAGCCCGCGCATCGACATCACCGACAAGGTCATCAAGACCCTGTCCGACGCCAAGTAAGACTGCGTCAGACATGTTCCGGCTTCGGGAACTGGTCGATCGCCTCGGTGGCGAGTTCGTGGGAGAGGGTGACACGGCCGTAGCGCGCGTTGCCACGCTCGAGCGGGCCGGGGAGGGCGACCTGGCCTTCCTCGCCAACCGCAAGTACCTCTCGCAGGTGCGCGACTGCGCGGCCAGCGCGCTCATCGTCGCGCCCGATGTGCGTGACCAGCTTGCGGGGCGGAACCTGATCGTCACCGCCGATCCCTATCTGTACTTCGCCCGCGTCGCGCAACTCTTCAATCCCCTGCCTGCGGTGCGGCCGGGCGTGCATCGGCTCGCTGCGGTGGCCTGCGCGGTGCCGGCGAGCGTGGAAGTGGGGCCGGGGGCCTCGATCGAGGACGATGTCGTCCTCGGCGAGGACGTGGTGATCGGCCCCAACTGCCATGTAGGGCGTGGAACGCGCATCGGCCGCGGCTCCCGTCTGTACGCCAACGTCACCGTCTATCACGACTGCGTGATCGGTGAGGACTGCATCCTGCATTCGGGCGTGGTGATCGGCGCTGACGGCTTCGGCTTTGCCCGCGAGAAGTCCGGCGCGTGGGTCAAGATTCCGCAGACCGGCCGCGTCGTCATCGGCAACGATGTCGAGATCGGCGCCAACACCACGATCGACCGCGGCGCGCTCGACGACACCTTGATCGGTGACGGGGTCAAGCTCGACAACCTGATCCAGATCGCCCACAACGTGCGCATCGGCGATCACACCATCATGGCCGGCTGCGCCGGTGTCGCCGGCAGTGCGCAGATCGGCGCGCGCTGCATGATCGGCGGCCAGGCCGGCATCTCGGGCCACCTCAGCATCGCCGACGACGTGGTGGTCTCGGCGTGGACCCTGGTCGCCAAGCCGATCACCAGGCCGGGCGTGTACACGGGCAACCTGCCGCTGCAAACCCATGGCGACTGGGTGAAGAACTTCTCCCATCTGCGCCACCTGGATGCGCTCGCCAAGCGCGTCCGCCAACTCGAACAACACAGCGACGGTCCCGACGACCGCACGCCGGGCTGAGCCATCATGGACATCAAGGAAATCCTGCAGTACCTGCCGCATCGCTATCCCTTCCTGCTCATCGACCGCATGCTGGAGATCGAGCCGGGCGTGCGTGCGCGGGGGCTGAAGAACGTGACCATGAACGAGCCCTTCTTCCCGGGGCACTTTCCGCATCATCCGGTGATGCCCGGGGTGCTGATCATCGAGGCGATGGCCCAGGCGGCGGCGCTGCTGTCGTTCAAGAGCACCGGCGTGAAGCCGGACGACAGCACGGTGGTGTACTTCGCCGGCATCGACAACGCCCGCTTCAAACGCCCGGTCGTGCCCGGCGACCAGTTGATCTTCGACGTCGAGATCACCCACGCCAAGCGCAACATCTACAAGTACAAGGCGCGCGCCAGCGTCGATGGCGAGCTCGCCGCCGAGGCCGAGCTCATGTGCGCGATCAAGACCCTATGATCCATCCCGCCGCCATCGTCCATCCGGGCGCCAAGCTCGGCGCAAACGTCAGCGTCGGTGCCTATTCGCTGATCGGCGAGCATGTCGAGATCGGCGAGGGTACGCGCATCGGCCCGCACGTGGTCGTCGAGGGCCACACCCGCATCGGCCGCGACAACGAGATCTTCCAGTTCTGCTCGATCGGCGCCAGCCCGCAGGACAAGAAGTACGACGACGAGCCCACCCGGCTGGAGATCGGCGACCGCAACACCATCCGCGAGTTCTGCTCGTTCAACGTCGGCACCAGTCAGGACGCGCACGTCACCCGCGTCGGCAACGACAACTGGATCATGGCCTACGTGCACGTCGCGCACGACTGCCAGGTCGGCGACCACACCATCTTCGCCAACAACGCCACGCTCGCCGGCCACGTGCATGTGGGCGACTGGGCGATCCTCGGTGGCTTCACCGGCGTGCATCAGTTCTGCCGCGTCGGTGCGCACAGCTTCTGCGGCGTCGGCACCGTGCTGCTGCAGGACCTGCCGCCCTTCGTGACCGTGGCGGGCAACCCGGCCAGGCCGCACGGCATCAACAGCGAAGGCCTCAAGCGCCGTGGCTATTCGGCCGAAGGCATCGCCGGGATCAAGCGCGCCTACCGTGCCCTGTATCGGTCGGGATTGACGCTCGACGAAGCCCGCCAGCGCGTGGCCGAGATCGCCGCCGCTCAGCCCGAAGTCGGCCTCTTCTCCGGGTTCATCGCTGCATCCGGCCGCGGCCTCGTGCGTTGAGGCTTTAGTGACGCAATGACCGTCCGCATCGCGATGGTCGCCGGCGAAACCTCCGGCGACCTGCTTGCCAGCCATCTGATCCGCGCGCTGCGCCAGCATCTGCCGGATGCCGAGTTCTTCGGCATCGGCGGCCCCAGGATGGAGGCCGAAGGCTTCGACGTGCGCTGGCCGTGCGAGCTGCTCGCGGTCCATGGCTATGTCGACGCCATCAAGCGTTACCGCGAACTGTCTGGAATCCGCCGCGAGCTGCTCGCACAGATCCGCCGCGAGCGTCCGACCGCCTTCATCGGCGTCGATGCGCCCGACTTCAATCTTTGGCTGGAAGGCAAGACGCGCGACGGCGGCATCCCGGCGATCCATTTCGTCAGCCCCTCGATCTGGGCCTGGCGCGGCGGGCGGATCAAGCGTATCGCGCGCTCGGTGTCGCACATGCTGTGCCTGTTCCCCTTCGAGCCCGAACTCTACGAGCGCGCGGGTGTGCCGGTCAGCTACGTCGGTCACCCGCTCGCGGATGTCTTTCCGCTCCACCCCGACCGCGAGGAAACCCGCGAGCGCCTTGAAATTCCGCAGGCGCGCAAGGTGATCGCGATGCTGCCCGGCAGCCGCCAGTCCGAGGTACGCAATCTTGCCGACACCTACATCGCGACTGCGCGCCAACTGCTCGTGCGCGATCCCGAGCTGCGCTTCCTGGTGCCGCTGGCCACGCGCGAGACCCGGCTGATCTTCGAGGAGGCGCTGCACCGCAACGAAGCCACCGAGCTGCCGATCCGCATGCTGTTCGGGCACGCGGTCGACGCGATGACCGCGGCCGACGTGGTGCTGGTGGCGAGCGGCACGGCCAGCCTCGAGGCCGCGCTGCTCAAGCGCCCGATGGTGATCACCTATCGCATCGGCAAGTGGCAGTACCGCCTGATGAAGCACATGGCCTATCTGCCCTGGGTCGGCCTGCCGAACATCCTGTGCAACAAGGGCGTCGTTCCCGAGCTGCTGCAGGACGACGCAACGCCGGAGAACCTGGCCGATGCGATCGAGGGCTGGCTGCAGGACGCGCCGCGCCGCGCCGCGGTCGAGGCACGCTTCATGGACCTGCACCTCGAGCTCAGGCAGGACACGGCACGGCGCGCGGCCGAGGCGATCCTGCCTTACCTCAGCGCAGCTTCGCGCTGAGGCCCGCGGCGATGACGCCCGATCTGTTTGCCTCGCCGCTACCCGCGACAAGCCTCGTGTGCGGCGTCGATGAAGCGGGGCGCGGTCCGCTGTGCGGCCCGGTGATGGCGGCTGCGGTGATCCTCGATCCGGCGCGGCCGATCCTCGGACTCAATGATTCCAAGAAGCTTAGCGAAGCCGCGCGCGAGCGCCTCGCGCCGCAGATCCGCGAGCGCGCGCTCGCGTGGGCAGTGGCCGAAGCCCGCGTGGAAGAAATCGATCGCCTCAACATCCTGCACGCCACCATGCTGGCGATGCAGCGCGCGGTGCTGGCGCTTGGCATCGCCCCGGGCGAAGTGCTGATCGACGGCAACCGTTGCCCGCAACTGCCGTACCCGGCGCGCGCGATCGTCAAGGGCGATGCCAGCGAGCCGGCTATCTCGGCCGCATCCATCCTCGCCAAGACGGCGCGCGACGCAGCCATGCGCGCGCTCGACGCCGAGTGGCCGCAGTACGGCCTGGCCGCGCACAAGGGCTATCCCACCGCAGCCCATCTGGCCGCACTCGAGGCACACGGCGTGCGCGACTTTTACCGCTGCAGCTTTGGCCCCGTAAAAAGGCTGCTGCCTGGCGGGGCAGGGCGTTGACCCCGCCATGAAGACGATCACCTCGCGCGACAACCCCCTGGTCAAGCGCCTGCACGCGCTCGCACACTCCGCACGCGACCGCCGCCAGCTTGGCGAAACCGTGCTCGATGGCGCCCATCTGGTCGAGGCGGCAGTCGGCGCGCGGTGGCCGTTGAAAGCGGTCATCTGCTCCGCGAGCGGCCTGACGCACCCCGAACACCCGCGCCTGCTCGACGCCATCGCCGCCGCTGTCCCGCGCTACCAGCTCTCCGATAACCTGTTCAGGCATGTGAGCCCGGTGGACACGCCCTCGGGCGTGCTGGCAATCATCGACCTTCCGCAGTCCGCCCCGCCCGAACCCCTCGCCGACAGCGTCGTCGTGCTCGACGCCGTGCAGGACCCGGGCAACCTCGGCACCATTTTGCGCACGGCCGCGGCCGCCGGCATCGGCCGCGTGCTGCTCGGCGCCGGCTGTGCGCAGGCCTGGTCGCCGCGGGTTCTGCGCGCAGCCATGGGGGCGCATTTCGTGCTCGAGATCGAAGACGGCATCGACGCCTGCGCGCGGCTCAAAGGCTACCCGGGACGCTGCCTTGCCACCGCGCTCGGCGAGGGCGCCAGTGCGCTCTACGGGCTCGACCTGCGCCGTCCGGTGGCCTGGCTGTTCGGAGCCGAAGGCCAGGGCCTGTCGCCGGACCTGCTCGCGTGCGCCGACCAGCGCGTGATCATCCCGATGGCGGCCGGCGTCGAGTCGCTCAATGTCGGTGCGGCGGTCGCGGTGTGCCTGTTCGAGCAGGCACGGCAGATGCGCGCGCGTTAAAAGCCTCACGGTGGGTCGCCGTCGGATATTGACCCGGGGTGCGTTGCGCTTTCATGCTCGCCGCATGCCGCATGCCGCATGCCGGCTGCGGATGTGGGCAAGCACGCCACCAGGACGGTCGCAGGCCATGAAGGCGAGGAGACAATCACCGATGCTCAAATATTCCAAGACCGCGAAAGGACACCAGGAGATCGCCGAGCGTTCCGCAGGCTTCGGCCTGCGCGCGCGGCGCTTGCTGATCCTGATCGACGGTCGGCGTGAGGCGGAGGAACTTGGCCGACTCGTTGGCGATGCGCACGTCGACGAGACCCTGCGCGCGCTGATCGAAGGCGGCTTCATCCAGGTTGCATCGGCACCTGTAGCCGAGCGCGTCGCCACCTCGCCTGTCGCGACGCCGGCGATGGGCAGCGGTCGAACGGCCAGTCTGGCGCTCGCGCGGGATTTCATGATGAATACCCTGCGCACCTTCCACGGCCCCTATGGCAAGCTCGATCTGGTCAAGCGCATCCATGCAGGCAACAGCGTGGAGGATCTGGGTGCGCTGGTCGACGAATGGCAACATGCGATCAACGAATCGCGCATCGGGCGCAAACGCGCAGACGAACTGTTGGCGCGGCTGCTTGAAGTGATGCCCGGTTGAGCGGACTGCACCGCCCTCACTCCGGCAAGCGGACGTGGTGGGCGTGCGCGACCGGGGAGGGGCGCTCACTCCAGGGCAGTACACCCAGCAGTGGAGCATGAATACGTTCGCGCAGGCTGTCGATGTTCTGCGCAGCGCGCAGCATCTGCGGGTCGATGCGGTTGCCGATCCAGCCCGCCAGTTTTAGTCCGCGATCCTCGATCGCCTCCACCGTCAGCAGGGCGTGGCTGATGCAGCCAAGGCGCAGGCCGACCACCAGGATCACGGGGAGGGCGAGATCGGTCGCGAGATCGGCGCTGTCGTAATCGTCGGCGAGCGGCACGCGGAAGCCGCCCACGCCCTCCACCAGCACCACGTCGGCGCGTTGGCGCAAGGCGCCGAGCGCGTCGATGATCGGCCCGGGCGCGATGTGCACGCCTTCTTCGGCGGCGGCGATGTGGGGGGCGATCGGGCTGGCGAGGCACCAGGGATTGAGCAGCGCGAGCCCCGGGTCGAAGCTGCTCGCCGTGCGCAGGGCGGCGACGTCCTCGTTCAGGCGCTCGTCGCCCACCATTTCGGTGCCAGCGGCGACCGGTTTCATGCCCAGCGCGGTGAGGCCTTGCGCACGTGCGGCATGGAGCAGGGTGCAGGTGGCGTAGGTCTTGCCGATCTCGGTATCGGTTCCGGTGATGAACCAGGCGCGGGCGGGCATGTTGTCCTGCGTCATCGTGCGTGAGCGGACGGCGCGGGCTTGCGCAGGGCAAGCAGGATCACGTCGTAGGTGGCAGGCAGGCGGCCATCGGGGCGGCGGTGGCGCTCGTAGCAGGCTTGCAGGCGGTTCCACGCCGCGCGACCGAGCGGCTGGCGACGGCGTCCGCCATCGACCGTGGCGGCGCCGATGCGCTTGATGTCCTGCAGCAGGCCGCGCAGATCGGATGCGCAGGCGTGCAGTTCGATGGTTTCATGGGCGACCGGGGTCAGCGCGGCCGACTGTGCCGCGCGCATCCAGCCCGGCGCAGGATGGAAGTCGATGGTGTGGCGTGCACCATCGATCAACGCGAAGGCTTCGCGCAGCTCCCACAGCGTGCGCGGGCCGAGCGTGGCCACCAGGGCGACCCCACCGGGCGCCAGCACGCGCGCGCATTCGGCCAGCGCCCGCCCGGGATCGCACCACTGGATCGCCAGGCTGGACCAGATCAGGGCGAGGCTGGCGCTGGCGAGCGGTAGATGCTCGAGGTCGCCACATACCGCGAGGAGTCCGGAGGCCTTGCCTGCATCGCGCGAGCGGGTGATCCCGGCGCACGCTGCGGCCTCTACCGCCTGTGCGGCCTCTGTCGCCTGTGCGGGACTCGTCATTTCGCGAGCCAGCGCATGCCGTCGTCCGGCCTGTTTGAGCATGGACGGTGCGAGGTCGAGCGCGATGCGCGCTGCGCGAGGGCACAGGCGGTCCAGTTCCGCGAAGCCGAAGCCGGTGCCGCAGCCGGCGTCGAGGACGGCTGCGTCGATGTCCAGGGGCGGCTGCAGGTCCAGACCCAGCGCGAAGGCGCTCAGGCGCGCGCAGATCTCGCGCTGGATGTGGGCCGCTTCGTCGTAGTGCGCGGCGGCGCGATCGAAGGCGCTGCGGATGTCCTGGCGGCGGGCACGAGGGTTCATGGCTGGCATCATCGGCGCGGTGGCTGCGGGCGCGGCCGGATCCGGCTCGGCAGGCTGAAGCGGGGCCGGGGGCAAGACAGGGTCAGGCATCGGCGAACCCCACGATGAGGCGCGCGCAATCGGCGCTGCGCGACAGGGGCAGGGCGTGCCCGCTGCCGCGCAGAATCTCGAGTTGCGCGCACGGCAGGGCGAGCGCCATCGCCCGCGCTGCGGCGATTGGCATCAGCGCGTCGTGTTCGCCATGGATGAGCAGGCAGGGTTGCTCGATCCGGGGGAGCGTCGCGTGCAGGTCGGTGCGGGCGAGCAGCGTCAGCCCGTCGGCCAGCGCCGCGCGTGCGGGATTGGTCGGCGTTGCCGCACTCGTCGGGAAGGCGGGCGGCGACGCGTCCCCTTCGTCCCCTTTCCTTTGCTCGGGAGCGTCGAGCGGCGTCAGGGCCGCGCCAAGCAGCGTCTGCACGCCGCGCCGGTCCGCTTCGCCCAGGCATTGCAGGGCCAGAAAGCGCTTCAGGGTGGCGTGAGGGTCGCGCGTGAAACCGGCGCGAAAGGCATCCACCGTCGCCGGCGCAAGCCCG
>JBEOKH010000312.1:0-8516 GCA_040275625.1 Thauera sp.
GCTGCGTCGCGCGCTGCGCTGGTGTCGGCGGTCGGGGTCGCCGCGCTGGCGGGGTGCTCGGTGGTGGGATGCGTTTCGGCACCGGACAGCGGCGCGTTCATGATCGCCGCGATCAGCTGCGGCGGCACCGCCTCCTCGAGCTTGGCGTCGAAAGCCTTGCGCGCCAGCTCGCCGGTTTCGGCCAGCGCTTGCAGGCGGGCGCGCAGTGCGGGGCTTGCGGCCAGCGCGTCCTCCACCGCCTCATACGCAGTGTCGTCCTCGAGCTGGGCGTCGAGGTAGGCGATCAGGGTGCTGTCATCGATCTTCATGTCAGCGCGCTCCTTCCGGTGCGCCGCCGATGGCGTCCGCCAGGCGGGCGCGGGCGCGCGCCAGGCGGCTCATCACCGTGCCCATCGGCACGCCGAGCGCCTCCGCGGTTTCCTTGTACGACAGGCCATCCACCGTGATCATCATCAACACCACCCGTTGTTCTTCCGGCAATTCGGCAATCGCCTGACGCACCACGCGCGCATCGCTGCGCGCTTCCACCACCCGGCGTCCGTCCTCGCCGGCGATCGCCTCCAGCGCTTCGCTGTCGGCCTCGGTCTGCTGGCGCTGGCGGCTGCGATACTCGTCCAGCCAGGTCGTCTGCAGGATGCGGAACATCCAGCTCGCCAGGCTGGTGCCGGGCTGCCACTGGTGCCAGCGCTCGATCGCCTTCAGGCAGCCGGCCTGCACCAGGTCGTCGGCGACATGCGCGTCACCGGTGAGGCCGAAGGCGAAACGCCGCAGGCGGGGAAGCAGGCTGACGAGTTCGGCGCGAGGATCCTGGGCCGACATGGGCATTCCTTGTCTGAGTAACGCCGGGCGGCGGGTTTTATTCCCGTCCGGGCGAGGAATATTCTCGCGTTTGCGGCGTTGTCGTGATGAGTGGCAAAACTTCGCTGGCGGACAACGCGTACGGCATGGACGCGGTGATCTTATCACCGGGGTGGAACCGGCTCGTCAGGCGGCCACTCAGAGACGAGGCGATCGCACGGGTGGCCATGCACGGTGCGATCGACCTGTGCCCTTGCGTTTCCAGCCATCGCGCCAGGAACAACGATGACCCTTCCCTTGCTCGCTCGCCTCTGCCTGCCCCGCGACCTTCCTGCCTCGCTGCGTGGCTGCGCGCGCGCGATCGCGCTGCTGCTGGCGCTGCATGGCGCCGCCTTCGCCGGGCTGCCGTTGTGGAGCGGCCTAACGTTTACGGGCGTCAGCGCCCATGCGGATGACGGTGACGGCAGCGATGGGGGTGGCGGTGACGGCAGCGGTGCGGGTGGTGGTGGTAACGGCGGAGGCGGTGGTGAGGCGGCAGCCGACTACGAGCCGCTGGAGGATCCCTTGCCGATCATTGGCGAGACCTTCATCGTCGACGAACTCCTGCTGCTCGCACCGAACCAGGCGGCGTTGAGTCGTGCGACCGCGATCGGCTTGCGGGTGATCGAGCGCGTGCACGCGCGCAACCTGGGCGTCAGCGTCGCCCGCCTGCGCCTGCCGTCCGGCCTCGACGCGCGCAGCGCGCGCGCGATCCTCGCCGAACGCGGCCCGGGCGAATTCGATCTCCATCACCTGTTCAAGATCGCACAGGCCGCGCCTGACGCGCGCTGCGAGGGGCCGGGCTGTGCTGCGCGCGCATTGATCGGCTGGCCGGCAGACAGTCGCGCGTGCGGGCGCAGCCAGTTGATTGGCATCGTCGACACCGCGGTCGACGTCGCTCACCCGGCGCTGGTGGGCGCCGGGATCCGTCGTCAGGCCTTCGTCACCGAAGGGCGCGATGCGGCGGCGGCCGACCACGGCACGGCGGTCGCTGCCCTGCTGGTCGGCCAGCCGGACTCGGTGGTGCCGGGGCTGGTGCCGCGGGCGCGCGTGTTCGCCGCCGCGCCCTTCCACACCCTGCCCTCGGGCAATGCCACCGCGGACACCGTCGGTCTGGTGAAAAGCCTGGACTGGCTGGTCGGGCAGGGCGTGACGGTGATCGGCCTCAGCCTTGCCGGCCCGGACAATGCGGTGCTGCGCGCAGCTGTGCAGCGGGTGGCCGCGCGCGGTATCGTCGTAGTGGCCGCGGCCGGCAACGGGGGCCGCAACGCCCCGCCGGCCTACCCGGCCGCGCATGAGCGCGTGCTCGCTGTCACCGCGCTTTCGGTTGACCGCCGCGTTTACTGGCGGGCCAATCAGGGCGATTACATCGACTACGCCCTGCCTGGTGTCAACGTGTGGGCCGCCGACCCGGCGGGCGGTGGGCGGGCGCGCAGCGGTACTTCGTATGCCGTGCCTTACATGGTGGCGCTCGCTTCGCAGACGCTGGCGCAGCGTGCGGCCAGCCGCGAGGTGCTGCTCAACGGGCAAGTGGGCGGGCTCGCCGATCTCGGCGAGCCGGGCCGTGACCCGGTGTTCGGCTACGGCCAGCCGCGTTTCGAGCAGGATTGCCGCTGAGCTATTGCGCGGCCAGGCGTGCCAGCACCGCGTCGATGCGCGCCGCCGTAGCCACGCGCCCGGGCAGCGCCGCCGACAGCATCGTCACGCGCTGGCGCTGGCCTTCGAACCAGGTGCGTCGGACGTAGTGGCCGAGCGAGGGCGCGTAGTCCCAGGTCACGGTCTGCGTTGGCAACGGGAAGTTCGGCGGGTAGGCGCTGCAGCGCACGTGCCAGGTGGCGAAGTCGCCTGCCGGTACGAAGCTCATGCGTGCGTCCACAACCTCGCACGCCCAGCGCAGGCGTACATCACGCACATGGCCGGTGCTCGTCCACGTCGTGCGCCGCGTCTCCTCGAAGCTGACGCGCTTGCCCGTGGCCAGGGGCCACAGCGCTGCGGGGTCGCCGTCGATCGTGCTATGCACCTGCCGGGCCTCGTGCGCGATGGACAGCGGCGGTGCGAAAAAATCCCGCGTACTGCGCAAGCTGCGGCCGTCGTGAAGTGTCCACGTCAGCCCCCCAGCATCTGCGCTGGCGACGCGCGCGACCGTGCTGCGGCCAAAGACGAAGCTGTCGCCACGCTGCAGCATGGGGCGTGCGGCGGGGGCGAGCTCGATGCGCTGCGGGCGCGTGTCAAGCGCCGCGCGGGTCTCTTCGAGCAGCGCGGCGCCGTGGATCGGGATCGCCGGCAACTGGGCGCAGCCGCCAAGGACCAGGGCAGCGGCAGTCGTTGCAGGGTGTCGGATCCGCGGGGTCATCGGCAATCGTCCTGGTGGTTGAGGCGCACGGGTATCGAGACCCGGTCCGGGCGCTCCGGTTCCCCCGCCGGGTTCGCGCCCGCTACCCGCCGCGCTTGCAGCGCCGCCAGCGAACGCGCACGCCGCGCGCAGGTCAGGCGAGCTGCCATGTCGATCGAGCCATTCGTTGCAGCGCTCCCGGCTGCCGGGCATCGGTCCGCAGGTGGCGGCAGCTTTCTCTGGCTTCGTGTAGGCTAGCGTGCGGACCGGCCGGCTTTTCGAGAACATGCCGGCGTCGACCTCAACCAAAGGAGAAAACCATGAGCAAAGTGACCCTGGGCGGCAACCCGATCGACGTGACGGGCCGTTTTCCGCAGGCCGGCGATGCCGCGCCCGCCTTCAAGCTGACCGGCGCAGATCTGGCCGACGTCGGCCTTGAAGCGTTCGCAGGCAAGCGCAAGGTGCTGAACATCGTGCCCAGCCTCGACACCCCGGTGTGTGCCACCTCCACCCGCAAGTTCAACGAGCAGGCGGGGAAGCTGGCCGACACCGTGGTGCTGGTCGTTTCTGCCGACCTGCCCTTTGCCGCCAAGCGTTTCTGCGAGACCGAAGGCCTCACGAACGTTCACACGCTGTCAACCTTCCGCAATCCGAAGTTCGCGCAGGATTATGGTGTGGCGATCACCTCCGGTCCGCTTGCCGGTGTCACCGCGCGCGCGGTCGTCGTCGTCGACGCTGCCGACAAGGTGGTCCACGCGCAGCTCGTCCCCGAGATCAAGGAAGAGCCGGACTACGCTGCCGCGCTCGCCGCGCTGAAGTAATGCGGGTTTGTGGCGGGGCCTCTGCGGCGGCTCCGTCACTCAGCGGCCGGTGTTTTTTTCGCCGGCTGAGGCAGGCCGTTCAGGCTGGTCGTAACGGCTGTCGTCTTCCAGGGTGAATACGCCCAGGCCCTGGCCCTCGAGGCGCACCGTGGTCGGTCCGCGGCCGTGCGGCAGGCGCAGCTTCTGCTCGCCCATGATCACGAAGCAACCTTCGAACATCTCGCGTTCGGCGTTCACGCGCGCTTCGCGGGTGAGTGCCAGGCGGTGGCGCAGGTCGTCTTCCTCGCTGCGCAAGGTTTCGATCTCGGCGGAGAGGGCGCTTGCGGTCTGCTCGGCGCGTCCGACCATCTCGGGGGTCACGCGGTCGGGATGGCGGTCAGCAAAGGTCAGCATCTTGCCGATCTCGAGCAGGCGGTTCTCGAGCGCGTCGCGCGCCTGAGCCTTCTCGTGGACCGCTGCTTCCAGGCCGCCGTCCATCCCGATCTCGAGTTCGGTGCGGACGCAACTGCTGGCGCCGATCGTGCGTGCATGGATCGACAGGCTGGCGCGGCAATGGCCACCGATGATCTGGCCGCGGGCGCGCTTGCCGACGCGGATGTGATTGGTGGCCTCGAGCTGGCACTGCATCGCGAGGTCGTCGATGAAGATCGAGTCGCCTGCGCTGATCCGCGCTTGCTGCGCGTAGGTGGCGCAGAAGCTGCCGCCGCAGCGCATTGCGTGCGCGCTGTAATCCTTGCCGGCGGTCTTGCCGCCGAGCCCCCCCAGCACCCCGCTCTTGACGACGATGCTGCCGCCGGCCTCGAGCGTGGCTGGCTCGACCACGCCGCCGATCTCGATGTCGCCGGTGGCGCGCACGGTCATGCCGGCCTGCACGTCGTTGCGCACCCGTACGCTACCGTCGAAGTCGATATTGCCGGTCGCCAGGTTGACCGCGTCGACGGTGAATACCGGCTCGACCATCACGCCACCGCGCACCCGCACCGGCTGGCCGTCGCTGGCTGCGACGAGAAGGTCGGGGTCGTCCGTCGCGGTGGTGGTGCCGCGCAGCCCGGCGGCGAAGCGCAGGTCGCGGCCGCGACGGGCGATGATCGGCCGGCCATGCACACTGATGCCGTCGACGCCGGGCTGCGGCGGGTGGCGTCGCATCAGGGGGTCATCGGCGTGCACGACCAGGATTTCGCCGAGGTCGCGGTAATCGGTGCGGCCGCAGGGGCGGATGCTGGGTACGCGCTCGCGGCTGTCGGGCAGCAGGCACTCAAGCCAGCCGTCCTTCCCGGGCTCCGGCGCACGGCCCTGCGCGATGACGACCTCATCGGCCTTGCCGGCGGCGATCGCGCGGTTCATTTCCTCGAGCTGCAAGCCTTCGACGATGCCGCGCGACTCCAGCAGGGCAAGCAGATCGGCCTTGCTCGCGGATTTTCCGCCGCGCGGCGGGACGATTGTCAGACGCGCGCTGAGCCCGTCGAGTGAGACGACGAGCTGCATCGTCGCGTCCACACAATGCGCGATCTCGATCGGCGCCACCGACTCGCCGCTGTTGTACTGGGCGATGAGGCGCTTGATGGGGTCGGGACGGATCTGGAGTTCGGCATGGCCCTCGGCTTCGAGGCGCCGGCGCAGCCACAGCGCGTCGATGCGCGGAAAGTGCGGGTCGTGCGCGATGCTCACGCTCAGGGTACGCGTGGCCTCGTCGAACGTCACCGCCAGTCGTGGTCCTTCCGGGAGATCGTTGTCCATGCTCAGATCGCGATTGTCATCTTCCTGGCTTCAGGTCCGGCACGGATTGTAGCTGTGTGCGCGCTGCCGTGCCCAACCGGACGAGCCGGGCGCGCCTGGTTTCATCGATTGCAGGCGGGCAAGACATCAGTCGGTCAGCGCGCGCGCGATGAAGTGTTTCGGCACGCGCGGTCGCGGGACCCTGTCCTCGAACCAGGCGCGCACGTCGCTGTCCAGGCCGATACCGTGCATGTAGTTGTATAGCGCCTTGTTGAGCGCCCTGCCGAGCGTGTCGTGGTCGACCCCGGCCGGATCGATGAAGCCGATGTCATTTCTGGCGAAGCTGACCTCCGGCAGCGGCACGAGGGTGACGCCGAACGCCTCGGGGTTCATCCCCACCGGCGAATGCACGGTGCACGCGAAGCGGTGGAAGAAGCCCGACTGGATGCAGCCGGCTTCGAAGAGCTGGCGCACGTATTCGAGCGCGTCCACGGTGTCGTGCACCGTCTGGGTCGGGAAGCCGTACATCAGGTAGGCGTGCACCAGTACCCCGGCCTCGGTGAAGGCGTGGGTGACGCGCGCCACCTGCTCCACCGACACGCCCTTCTTCATCAACTGCAGCAGGCGGTCCGAGGCCACCTCCAGCCCGCCCGACACCGCGATGCAGCCGCTGTCGGCGAGGAGCTGGCAGAGCTCGGGGGAGAAGGACTTCTCGAAGCGGATGTTGCCCCACCACGAGATCGCCACCCCGCGCCGCAGCAGCTCCTCGGCGAGCGCGCGCAGGGCCTTGGGCGGCGCGGCCTCGTCGACGAAGTGAAAGCCGGTCTGCCCGGTCTCGGCGATGATGGCCTCGATGCGGTCGACCAGCAGGCTGGCGGCGGCGCCGTCGTAGCGGCCGATGTAGTCCAGGCTGACGTCGCAGAAGGTGCACTTCTTCCAGTAGCAGCCGTGGGCCACGGTGAGCTTGTTCCAGCGCCCGTCCGACCACAGTCGATGCATCGGGTTGAGCATGTCGAGCACCGACAGGTAGCCGTCCAGCGGCAGGCCGTCCCAGGTCGGGGTGCCGACCTCGGCGAAGGGCACGTCGGGTTCGGCGAGGTGGATGTAGCGCACCGTGCCGGTGTCCGCGTCGCGCACGAAGGTCCGCACCAGGCGCGACTTGCCGCGCCTGCCCTGCAGGTGCTCGATCAGCGCCAGCAGCGGGCGCTCGCCGTCGTCGAGGGTGACGTAGTCGAAATGATCGAACACCCGCGGCTCGGCCAGCTCGCGCAGCTCGGTATTGACGAAGCCGCCGCCGAGCACGGTGACGATCTCCGGATGTGCGGCCTTGATCGCCTGCGCGATGCGGAAGGCGCCGTAGACCGAGCCGGGGAAGGGGGTGGAGACGAGGACGATTCGCGGCTGATGGCGAGAGAGGGCTTCGAGGGTCAGGTCTTTCAAATAGGCGTCGACCAGCGTCGGTGCGGCGGCGAGCGCGGCGGCGAGCGGTTCGAACGTGGGCTGGCTCATCGCCAGCGTCTCGGCGTAGCGCACGAACTCGAAGCGCGGATCGACCGCGTCGCGCAGGATGTCGGCGAGCTCGTTGAGGTACAGCGTGGCGAGGTGGCGCGCGCGGTCGGCCAGTCCCATTGCGCCGAAGGCCCAGGCGAGCGGGTCGCCGCCCTCGGGGTCGTCGGGGTCGACGTAGGCGTCGACGCTGTCGAAGCGCGGCCCCTCGGGCAGGAAGGTCCGGCTGGCGATGCGGTGCGCGATGGTGGGGTCGCGGCCCTGCAGGAAGGCGATCGTGGGGCCGAGGGTGTAGCGGTAACGTGTGAAGTGCTCGATGAAACCCTGCACCAGCGGCGTGCGCTGCTTCTTCGGCAGCGCCTCGGCGCAGGCGCGGATGTCGTCCAGCCCGGCGGGCGAGAGCAGGCGCAGCACCAGCTTGAGCGCCAGGTCTTCCTGCACCGCGTCCACGCCGCGCGAGCGCAGGAAGCCGGTGAGGTAGGCGGTCGAGGGGTAAGGCGTGTTGAGCTGCGTCATCGGCGGGATGACGGAGAGCACGCGCAGCGCGCCGGCGGCCTGTCCGGCGGGTGGGGGCGGTGTTGTGGTTTCTCGCGGGGTGGGCGGCGCGGTGACGGACATGGCGGGCGAGGCGTTCGGGTGGGGGCGCGAGGATGCCGCAGCCGCTACTGGAACGCCACCTCGGCGAAGCTGCGCAGCTTGCGGCTGTGCAGGCGATCGACGCCCTGCTCGCGCAACTGTTCGAGCGCGCGGATGCCGATGCGCAGGTGCTGGTCGACGCGCTCGCGGTAGAAGCGGTCAGCCATGCCGGCCAGCTTGATCTCGCCGTGCAGCGGCTTGTCGCTGACGCACAGCAGGGTGCCGTAGGGCACGCGGAAGCGGAAGCCGTTGGCGGCGATCGTTGCCGACTCCATGTCGAGCGCGACCGCCCGGCTTTGGCTGAAGCGGCGCTCCGGGCTGCTCGCCATGCCGTGCGAGGGCAGGAGTTCCCAGTTGCGGTTGTCGGTGCTGGCGACGGTGCCGGTGCGCATCAGGCGCTTGAGCTCGTAGCCCGACAGTTGCGTGACCTCGGCCACCGCGGCCTCGAGCGCGACCTGCACCTCGGCCAGCGGCGGGATCGGCACCCAGGGTGGCAGTTCCTCGTCGAGCACGTGGTCCTCGCGCACATAGCCGTGGGCGAGCACGTAGTCGCCCAGGTGCTGGCTGTTGCGCAGGCCGGCGCAGTGGCCGAGCATGATCCACGCGTGGGGGCGCAGCACCGCGATGTGGTCGGTGATGGTCTTGGCGTTGGCCGGGCCGACGCCGAT
>JBEOKH010000313.1:0-3013 GCA_040275625.1 Thauera sp.
TCGGGAGCCGCGGCGGCAACCGCATCCCGGGGGTTCAAATGACATAGCAGGAGGTTTTTGTGGTCGACACCCTCAACCAATCCGCCGCGGTGGTGCTGTCTTCCGACGTGCGCGCCGACGACTCGGAAATCATGTGCTGGATCACCCTGCTTCCCGAGGTGGGCGATCCGTTGCTGCGCGAGCGGCGGGCGATCATCGAGCTGGTCGCGCAGGCGGAGCGGCTGGAGGCGGTCGCGCGCGATCGGCGCGCTGAGGCCTACCGGGCCTCGCTCGCCCTGGAGACGTCGGCGCGGCGGAGTTGGTCCGATGACGAGATCAAGCAGGCAAAGCAGCGCGCCAGCTAAACGTGAGCCCCGCGGCTGTTCGAGCAGCCGGCGGGGCTTTGTTTTTCTCGACACCCAGGACCGCGACACATGGCTACCGACACTTACAACGGGCTCGACCCACATCAACGCGCCTTCATCAAGCTGGTGAAGGAGAACGCCCACCGGCACCGCTGCTATGAGGTTTTCCGGGACTTCTGCGAGCTCGCGGCGCTCTCGTTCAGCAATGCCGTGGACCGGCAGCAGTTCGAGGCGCGCGAGGCGCGGTATCTCGTGATCGTGAAGGGCTACAGCAAGGACGAGTTGCACCGCTTCCCGGCGATGCTCGCCGAGCTCGCCGCCTCGCTCACCGGGCATTTTCACGACGCGCTAGGCGAAATATTTATGGCGCTCGACTTGGGGAGCCACTGGCACGGCCAGTATTTCACCCCCTACTCTGTCGCCTCGCTCATGGCGCGCATGACGATGCACGACGCGGGCGAGCGCATCGAGCGTGAGGGATTCATCACCTTGTGCGAGCCGGCCGTAGGCGCCGGCGCGATGCTCATTGCAGCAGCCGAAGCCGTGACGGTCGCCGGGTACAACCACCAGCAGCACATGCACGTTACCGCGGTGGACGTCGACTCAACGGCCGTACACATGGCCTACATCCAGCTTTCGCTGCTGCACGTCCCCGCGATCGTGGTGCAGGGCAACTCGCTGACTCTGCAGGAGTGGGGTTATTGGGTAACGCCGGCGCACGTTATGGGGCTGTGGGACGTGCGCTTGCGGCGCCGAAATCAAGCAACGTCGCAAGCGCGGAGCCCTGCGGACGATCCGGCGCCGACGGCGCCTGCGCCTGTAGAGGAGGCGGTCGCGGCCGTGCGGGCGGCTGTGCTTGAGCAGCGTGCTCCGCTCATCGAGCAGCTTGCATTGTTCGGCTGAGTCGTACCGCGCCGGCCACCGTTGCGCCGCGCTTTGGCGCCTGCGGCGCGAGGGGTGGTCGACCTCTTCCCCCCGCCCTTCCCCGCTGAGCGGGGAAGGGGTGAAGAGCGCTACCCCTGCCCCGCTCGGGGAGCGTGGGGTCGCTCCAACCAGGTCAAGGGTGCGGCTTCGCCCCTGCCCTCGCCCGTTCGGTGCTCGGGCTACGCCCTGCGCGCCGCGTGCGGCCTCGGGCCGGCCCTTGAGCTGGTTTTCGCTCGATTGTCAGCAATAGTCAAAAAAGTATTGACCTCTATTGACTATCGCCCTGTTATGTCCTATTATTGTCCTATCGCGTCGGGTGATGGCGCCCGAGTCAAACCGGAGATAGTTCGATGAGTGCTAAGACGATTGAATTTTTCACTGTCACGGCTCCTGCGGCGTGGGCGCCTTACCTGATCGACGGGGACGCGTCGGGTTTCGACTACTACGACGATCTCGAGGATGAGCAGGCCTGTCACGACATGGAGTGCGCCCTTGGCGTGTGCGTTGCTGCGGAGGACATCGGGTTTGCTTTTGCGCCTGATTACGGCCTGCCTGGCGATTGCTGCCGCTACACCTTCCAGTCTCCGACCTGACAACCCGTTTGGCCCCAGAGACCGGGGCCGCTTGCAGAGAGGTTTGTATGACACTCGATCGCTCTTCCCTGGCAACCGTAACCGTCTCCCGGCCTGCTCGCATCCCTACCGGCCCAGGCCTGCGAGATCTGGTGTTGCGCTGGTTACGCCCTGATGCAGATGCCCCTTTGCGTGTGGTTCGCCGTGGCCGTCTCCCCGGCAATCGCCTGCGTTATGTCGAGGTCGAGACGCTGAATGACGGGCGCCGTATCGCCCTCTTGTTCTTCGCGTCGCGGGTTCGTCCGGGTGGGTGGTCCGTAGTGCCAGATAGCGCTAAATAAATCTATTGACCACTATTGACTACTTGCTATAAAAGTCCTATAGTTGTCCTATCGGTGTCGCACTTGGCGCCGATCGCTCCGGGAGTGCGGCGGCAACCGCCCCCGGAGTGCTTTCAGACCTAGCAGGAGTTGATTAGATGGCTACCAGCACTCAGACCCTTGTTGTCGGCACCCGTGTTCAATGCGCGTTGCACTACTGCGGTGCCGGCATCGTGTATGCGATTCACGGCGAGCAGAGTCCCGACACCGTGCGCACCTTCATGGGCGGCGCCGGCGTGTCGGGCGGTTCCGCCCGCGTCGATGTCGTTTTCGCCAATGGGCACCAAGCGCACCAGGTGCCCGAGGCCATCGTGCGCGGAATCCAGTGGCGGATCTCGGACGAGGTAGCGAGCGCCGAAATGATCGCTGCGGCGCTGGCGCACGCGGCCTGCGTTCAGGCGCAGAAGCGCGCGGTCGAGGATGCGGCGAAGGCTGCCTATGCCGCCGAGGTGGTGCGCCTGCAAGGGGCGGCCGAGTTCGCCCATCTGGCCCAAGGCGACGACCGCTATAGCGGCACGCTCGCCGCTGCCAACATCCGCACCGAGCTGCGCCGCGCTTTTCCGGGGGTGAAGTTCTCCGTTCGCAAGTCGGGCCACGGCACGGTGAACGTGCGCTGGACCGATGGGCCGACCGAGGCCGAGCTCAAGGACATTGCCGGCAAGTACAAGCGCGGCAGCTTCAACGGGATGGAGGACATTTACGAGGACGCCCGGCCGGCGTGGTGCGAGGTGTTCGGCGGCGCCGGCTACGTGTTTTGCGACCGCGAGGAATCGGATGCCCTGATCGCTCAGGC
>JBEOKH010000314.1:0-14134 GCA_040275625.1 Thauera sp.
GGCGTGCCCCGGCAGGCGCACCGACGGTCACCATCGCGCACGGATCGCCCGTGCGATCTGACTCGACTGCCGCGTCAGCGGACAGGGACGGCGAAGAAGGTGACAGCAGTGACAGTGTCGGGGCAGCTTGATGCATCGGGGCGGAGGCAGGGGCTGCCTCCGCGGAGGCAGCATCGGGTGGAGTTGGGGGTCAGGAAGCGCTCGGTTCCATCTGCGACTGGAGATAGTTCGGCAGGCCGACACTGTCGATCAGACCGAGCTGGGTTTCCAGATAGTCGATGTGTTCTTCGGTGTCCTCGAGGATGTGCTCGAACAGCTCGCGGGACACGTAGTCCTTACAGGATTCGCAGTAGGCGATCGCCTCGATCAGGTTGTCGCGCCCGCCGAGTTCGACCTTGAGGTCGCCCTGCAGGCACTCGGGCACGTTCTCGCCGATCAACAGCTTGTTCAGGTTCTGCAGGTTGGGCAGGCCCTCGAGGAACAGGACGCGCTCGATCAGCAGGTCGGCGTGCTTCATCTCCTCGATCGACTCGTCGTACTCGTGTTTGCCGAGACGCGCGAAACCCCAGTTCTTGTACATGCGCGCATGCAGGAAGTACTGGTTGATCGCAGTCAGCTCGATGGTGAGCTGCTTGTTCAGGTACTGGATAACCTTCTTGTCGCCTTTCATCATGCCTCCAGAGGTGCGGGAAATGTCGCTCTCATGCCCGTGGCCAAGCCGCCGACAGGTGGCAGGGGGGTGGCTCCGAGCGCCGACTTCAGGCAGTCGTGCGCGCAACGTGCGCAGCGGCCGCACTCTGCAGTGACGCCAAGCGAATGGCGCAGGTCGCGCAAGGTGCGCGCACCCTGGGTGGTAGCCAGGTGAATCTCGCGCTCGGTGACCGCGTTGCACACGCACACGTACATAGTCTAGCCTCCTGAAGGCGCTCTGCCTCGCCTCGGCGTCATTTGGTGAGGATCAGCTTGCCGTTGCGCGTCGCGCGCAGCACGTACTCGCTGCCCTCGTGCACGATGCGGACCTCGCGCCCGTTGCCGAGCAAGTCGCGGCTGGCGAACGAGGCCCCCGTCTGCGCCCGTTCGCGCGCAGGCGGCAGGGCGGCAGCGGCTTGCGCATCGGCGGTCGCGGTGGAGGGATCGGGATGCGGCATCTCGAAGTGTCTTTAAAAATACGAATGATTCGCATTAAAGCACGAGAGCCACGGCGCTGCAATCCCTGCCGCAAGATCAGCTCGAGGCCTGGCGGTCGCGAGCACGGGCGGCCGTGCCGATGAGAACGCCGTCCGCGCGACGCCATGCAGGCGATCGTCCGCCCGCGCCGGCCGAGTCACGCAGGTGCTGACCCCACGCCCGCTCCCGCGGCGCGGGCGCCTTATCGGCCCGGACCGAACAACACCCTCAGCCCGGGGTGGTCGGCAGCGGCCGCGGGCAGGTAGGCGAGGGCATTGCGGTCGGCGAGCACGCGGCGGATGGCGTCGTCGATGTCGAGTGCTTCCTGGGGCGGGTGGGCGCGCCCGGTGAACACCAGGCGCGACCAGTAGGCGCGTATCTGGCTGGGGTTCTTGCCGGTGAGCTGCAGGTAGAACAGGTCGCGCTCGGGGCCGGCAGGCAGGTCGATCAGGCGAGCGCTGCGGCCGTCGGGCAGGGCGGTGCTGCGCCCGAGATAAAGCTGGACCGCCGTTTCGCGATCGAGCGCGGCAAGGCCGCCCGCGCGGGCGCTGACCAGAACCATGTCCTCGGCGTGGGCGGCGACCGGCCAAAAGGCCAGTGCGAGCGCGACGAGCAGCGACGCGCCGACACGGTTGCGCGCGAATGCGGACTCAGAACACCACATCGACCGACACGCTCAGCAGGTTGATCGAGCGCTGGTCCAGCCCGAAGGCGAACGGATCATCGCGTGCGATGAAGGTGCCATGCGCGCCACGATCCGTGACGATGTGGCTGAATTCGGTCTTGAGCGCTGCCTGTGGTGAAAAGTCCCAGCGCCCGCCCACGGTGATGCTGCGCTGCGCCTGGTTACGCGAGCGGTTGAAGAGGGCGAGGGCGCTCGCACTCGCGGCGGAGTCGGCCAGGGACGGGTCGACCAGCGGAGCATCCTGGCGCTGGCGGGCGAGGCTCAGGTAAGGCATGAGCGCCCCGAAGCGCCGTCCGACCGCGACGTAGGCGCCGGTCGCACTGTTGACGAAGGCGTCCGCATTCAGGCGGGCGAGCTCGGCGACGATGCGCCAGCTCCCGTCGTCCCACTGCATGCCGAGCGAGCTGAAGCTGGCATCGGCGCCCGAGCCGCTCAGGCGGGCCTGCAGTGCGGGTGACAGACCGGTCCGTTCGATGAAGTCGTAGTACGACTGCGAGGTCCGGTGCGCGGCGAGTTCGGCCAGGGCGTGGCCGGCGCTGAAACTGAATTCGCCCGCCTCGACCGTCATCGTCAGTCCGCGCAGCCGCTGCAGGCGGGCGTGCCCGCCGCCGATCACCGGGATGCGGCTGGCGCCGAAGTAGGGGTGGAGCTCGACGAAGGCATCGCCGACCCGGCTGCGGTGGAGCAGGTCGATGCCGTCGAGATCGGCGAACGGGTTGAGCCCGTACACCTCTGCGGGCAGGCGCACCCAGGGCTGGCTGTAGTTGATGTCCGCGGTGTCGGAGAGCATGAAGAACGGACTGCGCAGGCGGCCCGCGCGTACGGTCAGCCCGGGGCTCAGCGCATGGCTGACGAAGGCGAGCGCCGGGCGCGGGTCGTAGTCGCCGCGCTGGGTTTCGCGCGTCGTCACCTGCACCACCGCGCCCGTGCCCTGGCCGAACTGCAGGCCGAGCTGCAGGCCGAGCACCGAATCCGGGCCGAGGTCGACGTGGTCACCGCCGGGCGCGTCGATGCCGACGCGGGCGAACTGCAGTTCGTCGGATCGCGTATAAACCGCGCCCAGGGTGGCGAAGCCGGAGACCTGCCAGTCGGGGGCTGCATGCGCGCCGTGCGCGCTCGCGAGCACGGCGATGCCTACGAGGAGCTTAGAGGCGGTGCGGCGGGCGCTCATCGCGGCGTTTCTCCGGCGAGGCACTGAAGGTGCTGGAAGGTGGCCGCGCGATCCAGGGGCCGCGAGAACAGATAACCCTGGCCGAAGTCGCAGCCCATCGCGCGCAGGATCTCCTGTTGCGCCTCGTCCTCGATGCACTCCGCCACCACCGTCATGCCGAGGTCGTGGGCGAGCTCGATGCTGTGGCGCACGATCGCGCGCAGGCGCTCGTCGTGGGTGATCGAGTGCACGAAGGAGCCGTCGAGCTTGACCTGGTTGCACGGCATCGTGTGCAGGTAGCTCAGGGTCGAATAGCCGGTGCCGAAATCGTCGATCAGGATGTCGAGCCCGGCGGCGCGCAACGCGTGCAGGTTGTCGATCGCCGGCCCGTCCGGGCGGGCGAGCACGCTCTCGGTGACCTCGAAGCGGATCGCCGTGCGCGCGATTGCGCTGCGGTCGATGGCGGCGAGCAGCTCTTCGGCCAGTTGCGGGCGGGCGAGCTGGCGCGCCGAGAGGTTGACGCTGACGCGCAGCGGTGCCCCCGCAGGCAACTGCTGCGCCCAATCGCGCAGCGTGGCGCAGGTGGTCGCGAGCACCACCATGCCGACGTCGTGGATGAGGTCGAGCGTCTCGGCGAGCGGGATGAATTCGGCCGGTGACAACAGTCCGAGCGTGGGGTGGGGCCAGCGCACCAGGGCCTCGAAGCCGACCGGACGGCGATCGTCGAGGCCGACGATCGGCTGGTAGTACACCTGCAGGCCACCCTCGGCCAGCGCGTGGCGCAGTTCGGCCTCGATCTGCAGCGCGCGCACTGCGGCGGCGTGCATCTCGGCCTGGAAAAACTCGATCGCCCCTGTTTCGCTGCGCCGCGCCTTGTGGAGGGCGTTGTCGGCGTCGCGCAGCAGCGATTCGGCGTCCTCGCGCTCGTTGTCGCTGATCGCCACGCCGACACGGCAGCGCGGGTGCAGGCGCTGGCCGTTGCCGTCAGGGGCGAATGCGGGCAGCGCGACGAGCTGCTCGCACATGCGCAAGGTGTCGATCGAGTTCTCGACCCCGTTGAGCAACACCGCGAACTGGTCGCCGCCGACTCGGGCGCACACGTCGCCGTCGCGCATCAATGCCGAAATGTGGGCGGCGATCCCGCGCAGCAACTCGTCGCCGACGGCATGGCCGTAGCTGTCGTTGACCAGGCTGAAGCGTTCGAGGTTGATTGCCAGGACCGCGATCTGGCTCAGGTCGCCGCGGCGGCGCTGGGCGAGCGCGCGGTTGGCGTGCTCGATGAACATCGCGCGGTTGGGTAACCCGGTCAGGCCGTCGTGCAGCGCGTCGTGCACCAGCTGCTGCTCGGCGCGCTTGCGCAGGTCGATGTCGCCGAGCGAGCCGGCCATGCGGCAGGCGTGTGTCTCGCTGCTGTGGTGGGCGACGCCGCGCATCAGCACCCAGCGATAGCTGTCGTCGGGCTGGCGCACGCGCAGCTCCATCATGAACTGGCTGCTGTCGCCCTTCAGGTGGTCGATCAGGCGCTGGCGGTAGGCCTCGACCTCGTGTGGATGAACGTAAGCGAGGAAATCCCCCGGCACGGTCGACAGGCTCCCCGGCAAGACACCAAGGATCTGGCAGAAGCGCTCCGAGTAATAGATGCTGTCCGCGTCGATGTCCCAGTCCCACAGCCCGTCGTTGGCGCCGTGCAGCGCCAGGGCGTGGCGCTCCTCGCTGGCGCGCAGGCGCTCGGCGGTGTTCTGCAGCTCGGCGACGCGCTCCTGCAGGTTGGCGGCCATCACGTTGAAATGGGCGGCGATCACCGCCAGCTCGTCGTTGCCGTGCGCTTGCACGCGGTGCTCGAGATAGCCGTTCGCGATCGCCCGGCTGCCTTCGAGCAGGTGGCGCAGGTTGCGGGTGAGGAAGTAGCCGAGCGAGGACAGCAGGATGAAGGTCAGCACGATCTCGGCGAGCGCGATCGCCAGGCCCTGCTGCATGATCGCCTCGCGCGCCGCGGCGAGCACCGACACCGAGATGCCGAACTGGAGCACGCCGACCTCGTTGCGCGGCAGCAGCAGCGGGCGCCGTACATGCACCAGCTCGTCGGCGAGCAGGCTCTCGAAGAAGCGCCGGCGGTGCTCGCTCGGTTCCGGGACGTGGGTCAGCATCGGCATTCCGGCGCTGATCAGCAGGCGCGCTTCGGCGTCGTGGATGCGCACGTAGATCAGGCCTTCCTCGGCCTCGGCGAGCAGCTCCCCGAGTACGTCCTGCAGGGCGCCCAGGCGACCCTGTTCGCCGTAACTGGTGGCCATCGCGTGCAGCATGCTCGCGGTCTGGGTGATCGTCGTCTCCAGGCTCGCCGACACCGCGTTGTTCATCAGGCGCACGCTGTTGGCGAGCAGCAGGCTGAGCAGCAGCACCTGCACCACCGTGCTCGCCAGCAGCAGGCGAATGCGGATCGACGAGGGTCGCAGCGCGAGCGAGGTGTCGGGGGTACGGTGCGCCACGCCGACCTCAGCGCCGGGCGAGCCTGCGCACCGCGGACGATGCCGCGATGCTGCCGGTGGCCGCGAAGTTCTCCAGGTTGGCCTCGAGGCTGTCCGGGTCGTAGAGGTAGTTGACCATCAGGCCCCAGGACTGGCGCAAGCCCTTGTCCGAGCGGTCGGCGAGCCAGTTCAGGCGTTCGATGCGGGCGCCATTGCCGAGGTGGAAGCGGGCTACCGAATCGACCGGCTTGTCGCCGCGGCGGGCCTCGGTGAGGTAGCGCGCAGCGAGGCGCAGCAGCGGCTCGCGCAGCGCCTGGGCCAGTGCTTCGTCCGCGCTCCAGGCCGGGTCGCCGGCGAGCAGCGCCGCCAGTTGCGGCGCTTCGCACGAGGCGAGGCCGAGCGCCGCGAGCCGCTTCCAGTGGCTGGCGGTGAAGGCTTCGGCGAAGGCGTCCGGGTCGCGCTGCGCCCAGCGCACCAGGCCGGGCATCGGCGACAGGGTGACGAAGGTCTTCAGGCGCGGGAAGTCGCGCTTGAGGTCGTCGATCACGCGCTTGAGCAGGAAGTTGCCGAAGCTCACCCCGCGCAAGCCCTTCTGTGTGGCGCTGATCGAATAGAAGACCGCGGTCGTGGCCCGGCTTGCGTCGGCCAGCGGCGCCTCGATGTCGAGCAGGCGCTGGACGTCGTCGGCGATCTCCTCGAGCAGCGCGACCTGCACGAAGATCAGCGGCTCGAGCGGCATGCGCGGGTGGAAAAAGGCGTAGCAGCGGCGGTCGGAGTCGAGCCGGTTCTTGAGATCCTTCCACGAGCGGATCTCGTGCACCGCTTCGTACTCGACCAGCCGTTCCAGCATTGCCGCGGGCGAATTCCAGGTGATGCGCTGCAGCTCGAGGAAGCCCACGTCGAACCACGCTGACAGCCGCGTCTCCAGTTCGCGGTCGAGCGGCTTGAGCAGCGGGTCGTCGGGGATGAAGCGCAGCAGGTCGGCGCGCAGGTCGACTAGGAACTTGACGCCCTGCGGGATGGCGTTGAACTGGGTCAGGATGCGCAGCCGGCGCGAGCGCAGGGCGGCGCGCAGGCGCGCCTCGGCGTCCCACTGCGCGGCGCTGCCGATCGCGGCCTGGTAGGCATCGTGGGCGGCCGCCACCTGCGCGGGGTCGGGACCGAATTCATGCGCGATCAGGCGCAGGAAGGCATGGCGGCCGGCATCGTCCAGGCGCAGGTAGGTCTCGGCCAGGCGTGCCGCGCGCTGCCGGGTGGACACCTCGCCGCCGCGGCCTTCGGCGCATTCGCGCAGTTGGGTACGCAGGCGCTCGAGGTCGCCGTCGTCGGGGGCCTTGCCGAGGTGGGTGGCGCTCGCCACCAGCTCGCGCACCCGGCTCAGCCCGCGGGTCACCAGTCCTGCTCCGCCCATCCCATCCTCCCGGTGGATTCAGTTCGGATATCTCCAGGACATGATAGCCCGCTTTGGGTAATGCTTCGCGCCGGGACGGCTATTGGCGCGTGCGATTTTCACGCGCGCGGCTGCAAAACGTGCAGGCTCAGGCGGTGCGGCGATGCGCCGTGACGAGCAGCAGCACACCCACCAGCACCATCGGCGCGCACAGCCACTGTGCGGTCGACAGGCCGAGCGACAGCGTGCCGAAGATGCCCGGATCCGGCGTGCGGAAAAACTCGGCGATGAAGCGCAGGCTGCCGTAGCCGGTCAGGAACACCGCCGACACCGCGCGCAACGGGCGCGGACTGGCCGCGTAGAGCCACAGGATCACGAACAGCAGCAGCCCCTCGCCGGCGGCCTGGTAGAGCTGCGACGGGTGGCGCGGCGCCGCGTCCACCCAGGGGAACACCATCGCCCACGGTAGCTCGCCGTCGACCGGGCGGCCCCACAACTCGCCGTTGATGAAGTTGCCGCCCCGCCCCGCCGCCAGCCCGGTCGGCACCAGCGGCGCGATGAAGTCGGTGACCTGCCAGAAGCCCTTGCCGTGCTTGTGGCCGTAAAGCCCCATCGCCGCCAGCACGCCGAGGAAGCCGCCATGGAAACTCATCCCGCCCTTCCACACGGCGAGGATCTCGCCCGGGTGCTGCAGGTAGTAGCCGGGCTGGAAGAACAGCACCTCGCCCAGCCGTCCGCCCACGATCACACCGATCACGCCGTACAGCAGCAGGTCATCGATCATCTGTGCATCCCAGCCCAGCTCCGGGCGGCGACGCGCATGCAGGCGGCCGAGGACGACGAAGAGCACGAAGGCGATCAGGTACATCAGGCCGTACCAGCGCACCGAGAGCGGACCGAGGGAGAAGGCGACCGGATCGAATTGCGGATGAACGAGCATGGGGATGAGGATGATTTCGTGCAGGCGCGGCGCAAGCCGCAAACCCGGGATGTAGGAGCGGCGCAAGCCGCGAAAAGGGTTGCGGAGAAAACGGCGTGGGCGACGAAGACGTCCGTCGGGTTCGCGCCTTCCGGCGCTCCTGCGGAAACCGCCCCCCGCGGCGATGGCCCGGCCTTCAGTCGAACTGCTTGCGGAACTCGGCGAACTCGTTGCGCAGGGCGTCGAACTCCTCGCGCAGACGGCGCAGCTCGTCCTCGAGTTCCGCGATCCGCCCGCGTCCGCCGCCCGCGGCCGTGCCGCCGGACTGGGCCTCGGCCATCTCCTGCACCAGGGCATCGCCACCGAGCAGATGGACGTGGCGCGTCTCCTTGGTCCCGGGCGCGCGCGGCAGGGCAACGACCAGCGGCGGGTATTTCTCGGCGAGGTGCTCGAGCACCGTCTCCACCGCGGCGACGTCGTCGAAGCGGTACAGACGTTCGCAGCGCTGACGCAGCTCGCCTGCGGTCTGGGCGCCGCGCAGCAGCAGGATGGCAAGCACCGCCTGCTCGGCCGGCGGCAGCGAATGGCGCAGGCGCACCAGATGTTCGTACTTGGCTACGCGCGCGCTCTGCTGGTCGCGCTTCGACACCAGGCGGCGCGCGATCAGGCGGTCGACCGCCGCCTGCACCTCGGCGTCGCCGAGGTTCATCACCGGCTCGCGCGCGGTGAGCTGGTTGCAGCCAAGGGTGATCGCGTTGATCGACAGCGGGTAGGCGTCGGGCGTGATGAAGGACTTCTCGATCAGCACGCCCAGCACGCGAATTTCGCCGGGGTCGAGGTCGAATCCGGGTTCATTGGAAGGGTTGGCGGTGGGGGTGTCGGCAGCGGGGGTCGGGTCTTGCATGGGCGCTCCTGGCCGGTGACGAGCCCTCGATGATACGCATGCTCCGCGCAGCGCGTTAGAATCTGCGTCTTTCCCGCTGATTTTCCGGAGCGCCGTCATGCCTCAGTACCGTTCCCGCACCTCGACCGCCGGCCGCAACATGGCGGGCGCCCGCGCCCTGTGGCGCGCCACCGGCATGAAGGACGGCGACTTCGAAAAGCCGATCATCGCGATCGCCAACAGTTTCACCCAGTTCGTCCCTGGCCACGTGCACCTGAAGGACCTCGGCCAGCTCGTCGCGCGCGAGATCGAGGCCGCTGGCGGCGTCGCCAAGGAATTCAACACCATCGCGGTCGATGACGGCATCGCCATGGGCCACGGCGGCATGCTCTACTCGCTGCCCTCGCGCGAGCTCATCGCCGACAGCGTCGAATACATGTGCAACGCTCACACCGCCGATGCGCTGGTGTGCATCTCGAACTGCGACAAGATCACCCCGGGCATGCTGATGGCCGCGCTGCGCCTCAACATCCCGGCGATCTTCGTCTCCGGCGGGCCGATGGAGGCCGGCAAGGTCAAGTGGGAAGCCAAGGTCATCTCGCTCGACCTGGTCGATGCGATGGTCAAGGCTGCCGACAAGAACTGCTCGGACGAGGAGGTCGACGCCATCGAGCGCTCGGCGTGCCCGACCTGCGGTTCGTGCTCGGGCATGTTCACCGCCAACTCGATGAACTGCCTCACCGAGGCGCTCGGGCTGTCGCTGCCGGGCAATGGCACCACGCTTGCCACCCACGCCGACCGCGAGCGCCTGTTCAAGGAAGCCGGCCGCCGCATCGTCGACCTCGCCCGCCGCTACTATGAAAAGGACGACGCCTCGGCGCTGCCGCGCTCGATCGCCAGCTTCAAGGCCTTCGAGAACGCGATGAGCCTGGACGTCGCCATGGGCGGCTCGACCAACACCGTGCTCCACCTGCTCGCCGCCGCGCGCGAGGCCGGCGTCGACTTCACCATGGCCGACATCGACCGCGTCAGCCGCCGCGTGCCCTGCCTGTGCAAGGTCGCGCCCGCGATCGCCGACGTGCACATCGAGGACGTGCATCGTGCCGGCGGCATCATGTCCATCCTCGGTGAGCTCGACCGCGCCGGCCTGCTGCACACCGACGTGCCCACCGTGCACAGCGCGAGCATGGCCGAGGCGCTGGACAAGTGGGACGTCAAGCGCACCGCAGACGAGGCCGTGCACACCTTCTTCCGCGCCGCCCCTGGCGGCGTGCCCACCCAGGTCGCCTTCAGCCAGGACCGGCGCTGGAAGGAGCTCGACGCCGACCGCCAGCACGGCATCATCCGCGACAAGGCGCACGCCTTCACCGCCGACGGCGGCCTCGCGGTGCTGTACGGCAACATCGCCGAGAAGGGCTGCATCGTGAAGACTGCCGGCGTGGATGAGTCCATCTGGAAGTTCACCGGCAAGGCGCGCGTGTTCGAGAGCCAGGAAGACGCGGTCGACGGCATCCTCGGCGAAAAGGTGCAGGCCGGCGACGTGGTCGTGATCCGCTACGAAGGCCCCAAGGGCGGCCCCGGCATGCAGGAGATGCTGTACCCGACCTCCTACCTCAAGAGCCGCGGCCTCGGCGCGCAGTGTGCGCTGCTCACCGACGGGCGCTTCTCCGGCGGCACCTCCGGGCTGTCGATCGGCCACGCCTCGCCCGAGGCGGCCTGCGGCGGCGCGATCGCGCTGGTCGAGGATGGCGACACGATCGAGATCGACATCCCCAACCGCCGCATCCATCTGGCGATCGCCGACGCCGAGCTCGCGCGCCGGCGCGCGGCGATGGAGGCGAAGGGCAATGCCGCGTGGAAGCCGGTGAAGCGCGAACGCCTGGTCTCCGCCGCGCTGCAGGCCTACGCCGCGCTCACCACCTCGGCCGACACGGGCGCGGTGCGCGACGTCACCCAGGTCCAGCGCTGATCGACTACGGCCGATTGACCCGTCATCGGCCGCTCACTACCATCGACGCCATGGATACCGAACTCGCGCAGCTCGAGGCCCAGCTCGAGCACCTGATCAGCCACTACGAGCGCCTGAAAGCCGACAACGCCGCCCTGCGCGGCCGCGTCGTGCAGCTTGAAGGCGAGAATCGCCGCCTCTCCGAGAAGGTTCGCCTCGCCGCAGACCGCCTCGAGAGCCTGCTCGACAAACTGCCGGAGGCCTGAAGCGATGTCTGCCGATCACCTCGACATGATGCTGCTGGGCAAGGAGTACCGTATCTCCTGCACGCCCGAGACGCGCGATGACCTGCTCGCAACGGTTGCCTACCTGGACGACAAATTCCGCGAACTGGGCGCTAAAACAGGCTCATCGGGTGAGAAACTGGCGGTCATGACCGCTCTCAACATCGCCCACGAATTCCTTCAGCATCAGCGCGGCAACGGGTTTGACATGCCGGGCATGAAGCGTAGAATCGGACTCATGAAAGCGCGCCTCGACGGGGTCCTGGCGCAGCAGGACAAGCTCTTCTGAGGCGTTGTTGCAAGGTTGGAGTTCGTTGTAGAGGCAAGACCGATCAATCCCCTGCAGTGTTCGTTGAAGTCGTAGATTCCTTGAACCAATAGTCGAGAGACGCGGTCGCTGACCATTGATGCCGCTGGTGTGAACGCCCCGAGCCGGGTGATCCTGAAGCGGAAGGGATGCGACCTCCCTGAACCCCAGGTTCAGGATGCCCGGCGGAAACGGCACAGGCGGGGGGCCCATAAAGAGGGCGCGGTGAGCGATCATCGCGCCCTCTTTGCGTCTGCGCCGCATTTCGCGCCGCACGCTTCAGCTTCATGTTGCACCGCAAACTCTTAACGCCATCTTTACGCCTGGCGGCCTAGCATCCGCAGCGTTTCAGGACTTCTGCCGCGCTCGTCGCGTTTGTTGCAATGCAAGCCTACCTTCCCGTCTTCGGTGTCCTCGGCTTGATGCTGATGCTGTTCGGGCTGGTGATGGGCTTTCCGCTTGCGGTCTCCTTCGCCCTCGAGGACGGCGCCACCGAGGCCTACGACCTCGCCATGCTCGCCACCTTCGCCAGCGGGCTGGCGATGTGGCTCGGCGCGCGCGGCGCGCGCCGCGATCTCCGCGTCTCCGACGGTTTCCTGCTGGTGGCCGCCACCTGGCTGCTGACGCCGGTGTTCGGTGCGCTGCCGCTGATGCTCTACCTGCCCGAGCTGTCGTTCACTGACGCCTATTTCGAGGCCGCCTCCGGGCTCACCACCACCGGGGCGACCGTGCTCACCGGGCTGGACAACCTGCCGGTGTCGATCAACCTGTGGCGTTGCTTCATGCATTGGGTTGGTGGCATGGGCGTCATCGTGCTGATGGTGGCGGTGCTGCCGCTGCTCGGCATCGGTGGCCGACAGATCTTCCGCGCCGAGACGCCCGGGCCGATGAAGGAGTCCAGCCTCACGCCGCGCATCGCCGAGACCGCCAAGGGCCTGTGGGGCGTGTATGTGGTGCTCACGGTGGCCTGCGCCGGTGCGCTCTGGCAGGCCGGGATGGCGCCCTGGGATGCGGTGATTCATGCCTTCTCGATCATGGGCCTGGGCGGCTTCTCGACCCGTGACGCCAGCCTGGGCGCCTTCGACAGCGTGCCGATCGAGACCGTCACCATCGTCTTCGCGCTGCTGTCGGGGATCAACTACGCCACCCATTATCTCGCCCTGGTGCACCGCACACCGCGCCCGTATGCGCGTGACCCCGAGCTGCGCTGGTTCTTCGGCGTGCTGGCGGTCACCGTGGTCTTCCTCACGGTCTATCTGCTCGAAGGGGGCGCCTACCAGGACGGTGCGCTCGCGTTTCGCCATGTCTCCTTCCACGCGGTCTCGCTCGCCACCTCGCTTGGGCTGGCGACCTACGACTACACCCTGTGGCCAATGTTCGCGCAGGTCTGGATCCTGTTCCTGAGCAGCTTCGCCGCCTGCTCCGGGTCGACCGGCGGCGGCATCAAGATGATGCGCGCGATCATCCTCTACAAGCAGGTGCACCGCGAGATCGTGCGCGCGCTGCACCCGAGCGCGGTGGTGCCGCTGCGCCTTGGCAGCCAGCGCGTTTCCGACAACGTGCTGCACGCGGTGCTCGCCTTCAGCTTCATGTACATGGTCAGCATCGTCGGCCTGACCCTGATCCTGGCCGCTTCCGGCTTGGACCTGATCGCCGCGTTCTCGGGCGTCGTTGCCTGCATCAACAACGCGGGGCCCGGGCTGGCTGCACTGGGTCCGGCGGGCAACTACCAGGGCCTGAGCGATTTCCAGACCTGGGTGATGAGCTTCGCCATGATCCTCGGCCGGCTCGAGATCTTCACCCTGCTGGTGGTGCTGATGCCGGCGTTCTGGCGGCGGTGAGCGGCTCTGCAATCAGCCGATAGCCCACCCCGGGCTCGGTCAGGATGTGGGCGGGCAGGCGCGGATCGGGCTCGAGCTTGCGCCGCAGCCCGGCCATGTACACCCGCAGGTAGTGCGCGTGCTCGACGTGGTTCGGCCCCCACGCGCCGGCGAGCAACTGGCGCTGCGTCACCACGCGGCCGGCGGCGGCGACCAGCAGGCCGAGCAGGCGGTATTCGATCGGCGTCAGATGCACCGCCTCGCCGGCGCGCGTCACCGCGCGCTGTTGCAGATCAACCTCGATGTCGCCGAACGCCACCCGCGCCGCAGCCTGTGGCGGACGCATCGCCCGCCGCAGCAGCGCACGCACGCGGGCGAGCAGTTCGCCGACGCCGAAGGGCTTGGCCAGGTAGTCGTCGGCGCCGGCATCGAGCGCGGCCACCTTGTCGGCCTCGTCGCTGCGTGCCGACAACACTAGCACCGGCATCCCGCTCCAGGTGCGCAACGCCGCAAGCAGCTCCATGCCGTCGCCGTCGGGCAGGCCGAGGTCGAGCACCAGCAGGTCCGGGCGGCGGCTGGCGAGTTCGATGCGACCGCGCGCGAGCGCAGCGGCCTCATGCACGCTGCAGCCCTCGGATTCGAGCGCCGCGCGCACGAAGCGGCGGATACCTGCATCGTCCTCGACCAGCAGCACGACCGGGGCGGGGGCCTGCGCGTTCTTCATTGCCCGCCTCCGGCGTCGCCGTTTTCCGGTGGCGGTCGTTCCGGTTGCGGCGGCAGTGGCAGACGCAGCGTGAAGCAGGCGCCGCTGCCGGAGCGGTTGCGCGCTTCCACCGTGCCGCCGTGCGCCTCGACGATCGCGCGCACGATGGCCAGCCCCAGGCCGGTGCCGCCATCGCCGGTCACGCCGCTCACCCTGGACGGCGCGCGCGGATGCGGCGCACGCACGAAGCGCTCGAAGATCGCCTGCTCGCGCCCGGGTGGCAGGCCGCAGCCGTCGTCGCAGACGGTGAGCGAGATCGACCCGGCGGCCGACGGTGCGCCGCCGTTCGCCCCGGGGCCTTCGCCCCTGTGCTGGACAGGCCTGTCCTGAGCGGGGTCGGGTGGCCGTGCTGG
>JBEOKH010000315.1:0-4218 GCA_040275625.1 Thauera sp.
AGCGCTGACGGCACGGCGCCGGATCGCGGCCGCCAATGGCTTGCCAGAGGCCGCGGCGCAAGCCGCGCCTGCGGATGGCAGCCACGCTCGCGCTCCATACGATTCCGTATGGAAGCCGCTTATAATGGGGTTTTCTCAATGCGATCGGGCACGCCCGGGAGAACCGCCATGACCCAACTGCAGGCCCTCTACGACAGCAAGCGCATGACCGCAGCCGACGCTGCCGGCCTGGTCCGAGACGGTGACACGGTGGTCGTGCCCACCGGCGTGGGCGAACCGCCCGCGCTGCTGCATGCGCTCTCCGCGCGCCGCCACACGCTGCGCGACGTCGCGGTGAGCCAGATCCTGCCGCTGCGCAAGTTCGCCTACCTCGATGCCGACACGCGCGCGCACGTGCGCCACGACGCCTACTTCTTCAGCGGCGCCACCCGACCCGGTGGCCAGGCCGGCTGGGTCGACTACCTGCCGGCCTACTTCTCCGAGCTGCCGCTGCTGATCGAGCGCGGCCTGTCAGCGGCCGACGTGGTGGTGTCGATGGCCTCGCCGATGGACGAGCACGGCTACTTCAGCCTGTCGCTGGCGCCCGACTACACGATGGCCGCGGTGCGCCGCGCGCGCGTGGTGTTGCTGGAGGTAAACCCGAACGTGCCCTTCGCCAACGGCGACTGCCTGGTGCACATCTCCCAGGTCGCCGGCATGGTGGAGAGCGACGAGCCGCTGTTCGAGGTTGGCCTGCCCGCGATCGGCGCGGTGCAGCAGGCGATCGGCAAGTATGTGGCTGACCTGATCGACGATGGATCGACCCTGCAGATCGGTTATGGCGGCATTCCCGACGCCGTGGTGATGCAGTTGCAGCACAAGCGCGACCTCGGCATCCACACCGAGATGATCGGCGACGGCATCCTGTCGCTGATCGAGTCCGGCGCGGTCACCAATCGCAAGAAGACCTTCATGCCCGGCAAGACGGTCGCCACCTTCGCGCTCGGCTCGCGGCGCCTGTACCGCACGCTGCACCGCAACCCGGCGATCGAGATGCATCCGGTGGATTTCACCAACGATCCCTGGCTTGCCGCGCGCAACGACAAGCTGTGCGCGATCAACGCCACCCTGCAGATCGACCTCATCGGCCAGTGCGGCTCGGAGAGCCTCGGTCACCTGCCCTATTCGGGCACCGGGGGCCAGGTGGACTTCGTGCGTGCGGCCAACCGCTCGCGGGACGGCAAGGCCTTCATCGTGCTGCCGTCGACAGCGAAGGATGGCGCCGTGTCGCGCATTGCGCCGGTGCTGTCGCCGGGCACCCACGTCACCACGGGCAAGAACGATGTGAACTACGTGGTGACCGAGTACGGCGTGGCGCAACTGCGCGGCAAGTCGGCCAGGCAGCGCGCCGAAGCCCTGATCGGCATCGCGCATCCGGACTTCCGTGGGGAACTGCGCGACGCGGCGAGGAAGATGAACCTGCTTTGAGGCTGAGCGGGACTGGAGGCGGCGCGGAAATCGGGCGCGGGGTTCGCGGCTGCCGCCGCTCCTACAGGAGAAGCGGCGCGCGGCGGGTGCTGTTGACGTGGGGTTCGCGGCTGCCGCCGCTCCTGCGGGGAAAAGCGGCGCGCCACAGGTTCGGTAGGAGCGGCGGCAGCCGCGAACCGCTCGCTGGCAGGCTGGGCGAAGCCCCGCTGCCCGCGCGCCGGCACTCAAAGGATGACCGTGATCTCCTCACGGCGTACGAGTTCGGCCCCGAACGCGATCGCGTCGAGCTGCAGCGCATCGCGTGCGGTGAGGACGCCGAGCGGGCGCCGGTTGGCGTCGACGATCGGCACATGGCGCACACCGTTTTCATACATCAGGTGCAGCGCGTGACCGAAGGGCCTGTCTTCAGTGAGCGTGATCGGGTTGTGCGTCATCACCTCGCTCACTGGCGTGGTATCGGCGTCCAGCCCGATCGCGAGCACGCGGAAAGCCGCATCGCGTTCGGTGAAGATGCCGGTGAGAACGCCATGCTCGGTCACCAGCGCCGCACTGCGCTGCGCGGCGTGCATGAGCCGGGTGACGGCGCGCACCGGGGTGTCGGCCGGCACGCTGACGAAGGGACGCTCGGTAAGAACCTGATGGATCGGACGGCTGGGCATGATCTGTCTCCTGATGCTCGTTGTTGGACGGCACCTGACTCCAAGCTTCAATCGTGCCAGCTTCGAGGCAACGCGCCGTGGCATCCTGTGCGGAAGCCAAGCCGCTGTTATAGCAGTTCTTTCTTTCAGCGCGGTGACGTTCGCGCGCAGCCGTGGTGGCTTATCGCACCCCGTTACGGTGCATCCGCGGCGTCTGCCGCACCATCGCAGGGCACTTCCGCCACCACAGCGGCGACCTTGGCAAGCGCCATCGGCTCACCCATGCGCACCGCAGCACCCGGCGCCCAGTCGGAGACAAAGCGCAGCACGTCCTTCGGGAACAGCATCACCACCGTGGAGCCGAGCAGGAAACGCCCCATCTCATCGCCCTTTCCCAGCATCACCTCGCCCGCCGCATAGGCGCGCTTCACGATCGTTGGCCGCCGCGGCGGATTGACCACGCCGTGCCAGACCGTGGCCATGCTGCCGACGATGGTCGCCCCCACCAGCACCATCACGAAGGGGCCGGAGTCGCCCTCGAACACGCACACCACGCGCTCGTTGCGCGCGAACAGGCCAGGCACGCCGCGCGCGGTCGCCGGGTTCACCGAGAACAGCTCGCCGGGCACGTAGACCATCTGTACGAGGCGGCCGGCGCAAGGCATGTGGATGCGGTGATAGTCACGCGGCGACAGGTAGATGGTGGCGAAATCGCCGTTCTCGAAGCGCGCGGCGAGCGCACGGTCCCCGCCGACAAGCGCGGTGGTCGAATAAAAATGGCCCTTGGCCTGGAACACCTGGTCGGACTCGATCGGCCCGAACTGGCTGATCGCGCCATCGACCGGACAGACGAAATCCGCATCTGCGAGCGGTCGCGCGCCTTCGCGCAACGGGCGGGTGAAGAACGCGTTGAAGCTCGCGTAGCTCGCCGGATCGGGGTTCACCGCCTCGGCCAGGTTGACCCCGTAGCGCTTGGCGAACCAGCGGACCACCGCGGTCGTCGCCGCGCCCCCTTCAAGGCCGGCGAGCTTGCCCGCGAACTGGGTGAGCAGGCGCTTGGGCAGGGCGTACTGGAGGGCAACGACGAGACGTTCGGACACGGCAGGGATCCTGTTCGGTGCGCGCAACATGCGCGTGGGCAGGGATTATAGCGGGCCAGGTTCACACACTCCGCCATCGGAACGATCTGTTTCAGGTCGAACACTGACGCGTGGAATACGCGATGCAATCGACCGAGCGCCGGGTTCGCGGCTTTCGCCGCTCCTAAAGGGGCGGAAGCGCAACGGCTTTCGTAGGAGCGCCGGAAGGCGCGAACGTCGGCGCAGGGAATGCGCGATACGGCCCATCGAGCGCCGGGTTCGCGGCTGCCGCCGCTCCTGCGGAAACCACCGCGATCAGCATCGCTCCGGCCGCGCGCCTCACCCCAGCAGCAGCGAGGCCGCGATCGCCCACAGCATCAGCGCCACCAGCGCATCCAGCACCCGCCACGCCACCGCCTTGGCGAACAGCGGCACCATCAGGCGGGCGCCGTAGCCGAGCACCAGGAACCACACGATCGAAGCGCTGATCGCGCCGGCGGCGAACAGCGGGCGCAGATCCTCTGCCTGCTGGCTGCCGACCGAGCCGAGCAGCACCACGGTATCGAGGTAGGCGTGCGGGTTGAGCAGGCTGAAGCCCGCGGCCGCGAGCAGGGCCTGGCCGCGCGACATGCGCTTGTGCTCGGCGAGGTCCATCGCGCGCCCGCCACGCAACGCCGACAAGAGCGCACGCGTGCCGTACCAGACAAGGAAGGCTGCGCCACCATAGCGCGCCACCGCCATCAGGTCGGGGTTGGCGACGAAGAGGCTGCCGACGCCAGCGATGCCCAGGGTGATCAGCACGATGTCGCAGGCAGCCGACACGCCGATCGTCAGCAGCACATGCTCGCCGCGCAGGCCCTGACGCAGCACGTGCGCGTTCTGCGCGCCAATCGCCATGATGAGGCCGAGGGTGAGGAGAAAGCCGTTGAAATAGACGTTGCCCATGATGCGTTCCGTTGTTGTTTTGAATTTCCCCATTCGCGGCCCGCTTCGCGGCTGCCGCCGCTCCTACATGGAACCGGCGCGCGGCCTGT
>JBEOKH010000316.1:0-5534 GCA_040275625.1 Thauera sp.
TGACCACGACGAGATCGGGGGCCGCATCGAGCGCACCGCGCAGGACGACGCTCGCGGCAGCCACGCCGTGCTGGTCGATGCTGCACGAGCCGGCGCCCGCGCCGAGGCGCTGGAAGAGGGGGAAGCGAGTTCCCTGGTCGAGATCGACGAGCATCGTCGCCTCCTTGCCCGTACCGCCCGTGGACTGCTGAACCACCCCCCGGACCCGCCGGCCCGTCTGGCGCAGGGCAAAGGCAAAGTCGGCGAGGACGCCGTCGGCGACGCCGTGCTCGAGATGAACGATCGCGGCGATGGGGCTGGTGTTGGTCGGCGAGAGGGCCGGCCCAGCGGCATGGGCTGTCAAGGTTGCCATCGTCCGTCCTCAGAACCGGTAGTCCAGACTGGCGAACCACATGCGCCCCGGCGCAGGAAAGCCCGCCTCGAGTTCGTAGTTCCGGTCGGTGACGTTGTTGACCCGCAGCTCGGCGGACAGGTCCTTCATCGGCCGCCAGACCATCTTGAGATTCAGCGTGGTGAACCCGTCCAGCTTTACCGTATCGCTGGCCCAGCGGCCGCTGTCATGCTCGGCGAAGGCGATCATGTCCACCGCCGCCGCAGCTCGCCACAGCGCATGCAGGATGATCTTCGTCTCCGGGATGTTCGTCAGCCTGGTCGCGGGATCGCTGACGTTCTCCACATCCATCCAGGTCGCGTTGCCGCCGATCTCCCAGCGCGCGCCGAGCGGTGTCTTGAGGCCAAGCTCGATGCCCTTGATTCGCGCCTTTCCGACGTTCTGCATCTGGCATTGGTTGGCGGCGCTGCAGCTGGCCGCGCCATTCAGGTTGACGCTCTGGATCTTGTCCTCGATATCGCTCCAGAAGATCGCGGCGTCCGCCTGGGCACCGGCCCAGGGCTGCCCTTGGTAGCCGATCTCGTAGTTGCGCGCCTGCTCGGCCTCGAGGTCCGGGTTCTCGATGAAACGGCCCAGGCGGATGGAGTAGCGATCCTTGAGGGTGGGCAACCGGGTCTTCTCCGCCACGGTCGCGTACAGGCGCGCCGTTGGCGTCAGATCGTAGAACAGGCCGATCTGCGCATCGGTGGCGCGCTGGCGGCGCGGCAGGGTGAAGCTGCCACCGCTGCTGAACACCTTTTCCGGTTCGAGTTCGTGATGGGCCAGGCCGATGGACAGCAGCGTCTTGTCGCCGACCGAGATGCCGTCCTCGACCGACAGCGAGCGCAGGGTGTCCTCGAAATCCGCGCCCAGGGCATTGTCACCGTCGCGCTCCTCATGCCGGTCGCTCTTCGTCTGGGCGACGAAGCGCACCAGATGGCCCTCGAAGCGCCGCGACTCGAGTTCCACCGCGCCGCCATGGGTCTTGTCGTGATAGATGCTGCGGCCGGTGGACACGCTGCCGGAACCGCTCGTCTTGAGCGTGGCGTAGGTCGCGTCGGTGTAGCTGTTCACCTCGTTGTCGAACCAGTCGGCAAAGAGGCGCAGCTTCAGTGTCTCATGCGCACCCAGCGCGGTGCGTGAGACGAAGTACAGGCTCTCCTTGTCCCAGTATGGCCACTGCCAGTAACGCGCGGCGGTCGGGTCGGTCGACGGCGGCTGGCCCTTCTCGCTGTCCTGCTTGATGTAGGTCAGCGCGTATTCGTCGCCGCCTCCGGGGGTCAGGCCCAGTTTCAACGAGGCCTTGCTGTCCTTGTAGTAGGCGTTGTCACGCCGGCCGCCGTCCTCCGTCGCGGTCGGCCTGAAATCGTCGGACAGCCTGAAGCCATCGGCTTCGCGATGGGCAACGCCGGCCTGCACGTACCAGACGCCCTGGTTGCTGCCGAGATTGACCGCCGCCCGGCGGGCACCATCCTCACCGAAACCGATGCTCGCGTCACCCTCGAAGGCCTTGCCCGGCTTGCGTGAGATCAGGTTGATGGCGCCGCCCAGCGTGTTGGGGCCGTAAGCCACGGAGCTGAACCCCTTGGCAACCTGTATCGCGGCGAGGTCGCCGGTGTCGAAGCGACCAAAGTCGACATATCCGTCATAGGGCACATAGACCGGGATGCCGTCGATGAACAACGGCGCCTGGCGCGGATCGTAGCCGCGCAGGTAAACCGTCTGCTCGTTGCGCGAGTTGGTCGACACCGTCACCCCGGAGAGCAGGTTGACGGCTTCGCCCACAGTTTCGCGGTTGAACGTCTGGATATCCTCGCGCGTGACCACCGAGGAGACTTGCTCCGGCGCGATCTCGCCGAGAGCGAGGCGCGGAGCCGTCACCTGGATGGCGCCCAGTTCGAACGGCGTTGCTCCGCGCCCTTCCTGTGCCCATGCCGCCGTGCAGCCACTCGCAACGGCGACGGCCGTCGCCAGTGCAGCCCGCCGCGTTCGTGGAAAGGATGGATTTCTCGGTGGCCTGAACATCAATATTTCTCCCCTGATTCGCAATAGCAACTTATATATAGCGGTTGGCAAAAAAAAGTGACGGCACCTTCCCCTGGCCGCTGTTCAGGTGGCGAAGCCGAATGAACGGCTCACGCAGGCAAGGCCTCCAGCGCCCCTTCCCCGGCCTCGACGGCGAAGCGCCCGTCTTGCAGGCTCAGGACGTGATCGCCGAAAACCACCGCGTCTTCCGGGTCATGCGTGATGAGCACCATCGGCACCTGCAGCCGCTGTTGGAGTTCTCCCAACTCCTCGCGCATCGCAATGCGCAACGTCGGATCGAGTGCGGCGAAAGGTTCGTCCAGCAGGAGGGCGCGCGGTCTCGCCACCAAGGCCCGTGCCAGCGCAGTGCGCTGGCGCTGCCCACCCGACAGTTCGGCAGGGAACTGGTGGGCGAGATGGGCGAGTTGGAACGCATCCAGCCAGTACTCGACCGTTTCGTGCCGGACATGCGCCAGCGGGTTGAACCACCCTCGCGTCAGCCCAAAGGCAATGTTCTGCCGCACGGTCAAGTGCGGAAACAGGGCGTAGTCCTGGAAGACGTAGGCCACTTCTCTCCCCTGGGGCGGCAGATGGATGCCTTTTGCAGCGTCGAACAGTACCTTCCCGTCAAGGCGAATATGGCCAGAATCCGGGCGCAGCAAGCCAGCGATGGCCTTGAGCGTCAGGCTCTTGCCCGAACCGGACGGGCCTAGGATCACGATACGTTGGCTGCTGGATTGAAGACGTACATCGAGATGGAACACCCGTTGGCCGGACCGCAGGGTTTTGCGAATGTCCAGGTCAAGTTGCATCGCGCGGCCCCCCTAGCGGCTGACAACGCGGCCGGGAGCAAGCCGCCCCGCCGCCAGCAGCACCACCACGCACACCACCGAAGTGACGAGCACGAGCAGGTTGGCGGTATCGTCCTGTCCGGCCTGGACCGCTTCGTATACCGCCACCGACAGCGTTTGCGTCCTGCCAGGAATACTGCCGGCCACCATCAAGGTCGCACCGAACTCGCCGAGTGCACGGGCAAAGGCCAACAGCAAGCCGGCCAGGATGCCACGCCACGCCAGCGGCAAGGTGACGCGGAAGAACACGGCGACCTCGGGGATACCCAGCACCCGGGCAGCCTGCTCCAGTTGCCCGTCCACGGCCTCGAAGGCTGCGCGGGCGGGCTTGAACACGAGCGGGAAAGCCACGATGGAGGCCGCGATCACCGCACCCTGCCAGGTGAAGATCAAGTTGATCGCAAACTGCTCGTGCAACCACGCCCCCAGCCAGCCACGCCGCCCGATCATCACCAGCAGGTAATAGCCCAGCACGGTCGGGGGCATCACCATTGGCAGTGTCAGCAGCGTGTCGAGCAGATCTCGCCCGGGGAAGCGCGTGCGCGCCAGCAGGTAACCCACGGCAACGCCTAGCACCAGGTCGATCGCCGTAGCCCAGCCGGCGACCTTCAATGAGAGGGCCAGCGCCGTCCATGCCGACTCCATGTGTTATCGAGACCCGGCTCACGGCCTCTGGAAGCCATACTTGCCAAGGATTGCCTGCCCGGTCGGCGACAGCACGAAGGCAACGAATCGTTGGGCTTCCTCGGCGTTCGCACTCCCCACCGTCCGTGCGATCGGATACGCGATCGCGACATCCAGCGGCACCTCGAAAGCCACACGCACCTTGTCTTTCATGACCGCCGCGTCAGTTGCATAGACAAAACCCGCATCCACCTCGCCACGCGCCACGTAGTCGAGCGACTGGCGAACGTTCTGGGTGCTGACCGCCTTTGACGAAACGTCGGACCACAGCTTGGCCGCCTCCAGCGCATGCTTGGCATACCGACCGACGGGAACGCTCGCGGGGTTGCCGATAGCGACCCTCTGCACAGCGGGCTGCATCAGATCATCCAGGCGGCCGAGGGACTGCCTGCTGTCACTAGGGACCACCAGTACGAGGGCATTGCGGGCAAAGTCGTGCCGCTCCCCGCGGACAACCAAGCCCTGCGCCTCTGCCATGTCCATCGTCTCTTGGTCCGCAGAGGCGAAGACATCGACAGGCGCCCCCTTGGCCATTTGCTGCAGCACCGCACCGGAGGAGCCGAAATTCAGCAGGACCCTTGAGCCGGGATGCTGCGCCTCATAGCGCTGGGCAACGTCCTTGAAGGCGTTCGTCAGGCTGGCGGCGGCAGACACCGTCACCTCGCCGGCATGCGCCAAGCCGGTCGCGACGAGGGCAGCGAGCACGACAAGGCCTTTTTTCACGGATGTGGGAGTCAACACGGCGGTCTCATGGGCTTGTTTTCGAAAGCGCAATATACACTTGGATATTGCGCTTTCGAATTGATATACATCAACAGCCCTTGAAGGATCACGTTGGACGATCGGCCTATCGAGCAAATGACGTTCACCCATGCACTGCATGCGGTGGTTGGCACAGCGTCGGGATGGCGACCGATCCACGCCTCCGAGACAAGGTGTTGCACCTTACAAAGACGAGCGCTCCGAATTGGTATCAAGGGCCACCGGCGACGCGATGCCACGTGCCAGATCAATCTGTTCGGCCACCATGAAGGCCGCCTCCAGTTCGCCGATGCCGTGCCGGCGCATGAGCTGGTAGCGCTCCGCCTTCTCCTCGGGCTCCGTCTGTGCGAGCGCCAGGTACAGGCTCGGCGGCACGGCGCGGAACAGCACCTCCATCGACTTCGAAAGGATCACGCCCTCGCTGAATTTGCCCGCTTCCTTGCGGGCCGACAGCATCAGCGCCTTCTGTGCCGGCGACAGCTCACGAAAGCGCGCAATCTTCTCCACCTCGTCGGGCGGCATCGACAGGCAGATCCACCACTCGATCATGTTCAACATCGGTTCGGCCGCCTTGGGCAGGTCGTCGATGTTCTGCGTCGCCAGCCAGTACCAGGCGCCGAGCTTGCGCCACATCTTGGTGATCTTGACCACGTAGGGCGCGAGCAGCGGATTCCTGGTGATGATGTGGCCCTCGTCGGTGACGTTGATGATCGGCCGCCCGAGGAACTGGTCGCGCTCGGCGAGGTTGTTGACGGTGTTGATCAGCGAGATGTAGGCGATCGAGAGTTGGGCGTTGTAGCCCTCGCGCGCGAAGGTCGCGAGATCCACGATGGTGATGTCCG
>JBEOKH010000317.1:0-27125 GCA_040275625.1 Thauera sp.
GGCGTGGTCACGCCCGCGCAGGCGCAGGCAGCGGCTGCGCGCGCGGGCTTCGAGGCGCGTGATCTCGATGCCGCGCTCGCTGCCCTGGGTGCGGAGCGCGCCGAGGCGAGCGCAGACGTGAGCCTGACTGCGCCCGATATCGCCGAGGTCGCCTCCGCGGTGTCGATCGGGGTGGTCAGCCGTGTGCCGGGCACTGACCGCATCGCGATCCTGGTGGGCAAGAACCCCTTCCCGCTCGCAGCGGTGTTTGCGTTCCCCGAGGGGACGCAGCCCGAGGTGACCACCCGGGTGAAGATGGCGCAGAGCGCCGATGTGGTTGCGGTGGTGCGCGCCAATGGGCGCTTCCTTGTGGTCAGCAAGGCGGTCAGGGTCACGATCGGCGGTTGCGGCTGAAAATCGGCACAGGAAAGGAGCGTGAGGTCATGGCAAGTCCGATGAGAATCCGTGCCGACGTCCGTGATGGCGTCACCGATGTGCGCATGCAGATCCCCCACCCGATGGAGAGCGGCCAGCGCAAGGACGACAAGGGCACGCCGATCCCGGCGCACTTCATCACTGCGCTCGAGGTCCGTCACGGCGAGCGCCTGGTGTTTCGCGCCGATTTTGGTCCCTCGGTGTCGGCCAACCCTTTCCTGCGCTTCCGCTTCAAGGGGGGCGCGGCGGGAGAGCGCCTGCTGGCGCACTGGGAGGACAATCGTGGCGAGCGGCGCAGCGACGAGGTCACGATCAGCGCCGCGCCCGCCTGATGAAAGGCACGAGCGCGATGTCGCGCGCGGACTTCGTCACTGCGATGATCGCGCGCAGTTAGGCGCAGCCGTGGCCGGCGCCCGCGCTGGCCGTGACGAAAACCGCCCGCTCTCCGGCGCCGGCGGGTTTTTTTCGTCCACCGTGTCGCAGCTCACACCGGGCTCCCGATGAGGCGTGCGCGTAAGCTTCTGTAAGGAATAAGTAAGACTGATGTTTCTATAATCGTTCCACTACTGCATGGTCCGCGGGTGCCTCCGGCCTTCGGCGCAGCAGTGGCAAGCGTTTCACTTATAACGAGGAGACATGATGGAAAACAACAGTGCTTCCGGCTATTGGACAGCCACGCTGGGCCTCCTGACCAAGATCCTGATCATCTGGTTCGTGGTCTCGTTCGGAGCCGGCATCCTCTTTGCGCCCGCGCTCAACAGCATCTCGCTGGGAGGCTATCCGCTCGGGTTCTGGTTCGCCCACCAGGGTGCGATCTACATCTTCATCGCGTTGATCTTCTATTACGCGAAGAAGATGGGCGACATCGACCGTCAGTTCGACGTTCACGAAGAATAACGAGGGGAGACACATGGATCTTCAAACCGTTACCTACCTGGTGGTCGGCGCGTCATTCGCGCTGTACATCGGCATCGCCATCTGGGCGCGCGCCGGCAGCACCAGCGAGTTCTATGCCGCGGGCGGCAGCGTGCACCCGATCACCAACGGCATGGCCACGGCGGCCGACTGGATGTCGGCGGCTTCCTTCATCTCCATGGCCGGCCTGATCGCCAACATGGGCTACGGCGGCGGCCTGTTCCTGATGGGCTGGACCGGCGGCTACGTCCTGCTGGCGATGCTGCTGGCACCGTACCTGCGCAAGTTCGGCAAGTTCACCGTGCCGCAGTTCATCGGCGACCGCTTCTACTCGAAGACGGCGTCGACGGTGGCGGTGGTTTGCCTGCTGACCGCGTCGCTGACCTACATCATCGGCCAGATGACCGGCGTTGGTGTGGCGTTCTCGCGCTTCCTCGGCGTGTCGAGCGAGACCGGCATCTACATCGGCCAGGCGATCGTGTTCCTGTACGCGGTGTTCGGCGGCATGAAGGGCATCACCTACACCCAGGTGGCACAGTACATCGTGCTGATCGCCGCCTACCTGGTGCCGGCGATCTTCATCTCGCTGCAGCTTACCGGCAATGCGCTGCCGCAACTCGGTCTGGGTTCGGACATGGTCGGCACCGATACTTCGCTGCTCGCCAAGCTCGACCTGATCGTCAAGGATCTGGGCTTCGACCAATACACGACTTCGGTTCCGGGCAGCACGCTGAACATGTTCATGTACACGCTGTCGCTCATGATCGGTACGGCAGGTCTGCCGCACGTCATCATGCGATTCTTCACCGTCCCGACGGTCAAGGATGCGCGTAGCTCGGCGGGTTGGGCGCTGATCTTCATTGCCCTGCTGTACACGACGGCTCCGGCAGTCGGCGCCATGGCCAAGCTGAACCTGCACGGTACGGTCAACTCCGCGGTCGGTCTCGAGACCAACGCCGAGGGCAAGCTGGTTGTGAACCCCGAGAGGGTCAAGGCGAACGCCGACCTCTACGCCACGGAGAACAGCCTGCAGTACGAGCAGCGTCCGGAGTGGATGAAGCGTTGGGAAAAGACCGGCCTGCTCAAGTTCGAGGACAAGAACGGCGACGGCCGCATCCAGTACTACAACGACAAGGCCAAGGATGCCGATGCCAAGGCCAAGGCCGAAGCGGCTGGCTGGAAGGGCAATGAGCTGACGGTGAACGCCGACATCATGGTGATGGCGAACCCGGAAATCGCGCTGCTGCCCAACTGGGTGATCGCGCTGGTGGCTGCGGGTGGTCTGGCTGCGGCGTTGTCGACCGCTGCCGGCCTGCTGATGGCGATCTCGTCCGCGGTGTCGCATGACCTGGTAAAGGGCATCTTCAATCCGAACATCAGCGACAAGAACGAGCTGCTCGCAGGCAAGATCTCGATGGCCGTGGCCATCCTGATTTCGGGCTACCTCGGTCTCAACCCGCCGGGCTTCGCCGCCGGTACGGTTGCACTGGCCTTCGGTATCGCAGCTTCGTCGCTGTTCCCGGCGATCATGATGGGCATCTTCTCCAAGAAGATGAACAAGGAAGGCGCGATCGCGGGCATGCTGGCGGGTCTTTTCATCACCCTGTTCTACGTGTTCGCACACAAGGGCATCTTCTTCATCAAGGGCACCGAGTTCATCGATCTGATCGGCGGTCCGAACAGCTTCTTCGGCATCACGCCGGAAGCCTTCGGTGCGGTGGGTGCGATGGTGAACTTCATCGTTGCCTTCGTGGTCGATAAGGTGACCAAGGAGCCGCCGGAGCACATCCAGCACATGGTCGAATCCGTGCGCATCCCGCGCGGCTCGAAGCTGGTGGATGGCGCGCACTAAGCGCTGGCGTAACAATGGGCAGCGTCATCCGGCAGCATTTGCCGGATGACGCGACCGGGGCCCCGCCGGCGGCATTGGCGGGGCTTTTCTTTTGTGGCACCTTGCGGACGCGGGCACTCCCCCGTGCGCAGCGGAGTAACACATGATCTTCAATGCAAGCATGGCCCTGAACTGGATCCTCTTTCTCGCCCTGTTCCCGATCGCCTTTTTCTGGTTCCGGCGGGCGTGGCGCATCCTGTTCAGGCGCGATTTCTCGGAGGTGGCGCTCAAGGGCGGCATGCCGCCGGCCGATCCCGCGCGTTTTGCGCCGTATACCCTGGCGATCAATCTCATCGGTGGCGTGGTGATCCTGTTCGTGATCGTCGGCGTCGTGACCGGCAGCATGGATTTCGACACGTGGACAGCCACTGCCGGGGTGACGATCTGGATGAAGTTCCTCCTCGATTTTGCGCTCGGCCGGCATGCGCACCCGATCGTCGTGCGCCGCAAGAAGCTCGAGCAGGCCGGGCCGTCGACCGAGCAGTAGAGCGCCACGCAAGCGCGTGTGCGTGGCGCTGGGCGCCTGACTGCGCCTTGCGGTTGCCTGCGGTAGGTGGACTCAGCGCCGGCCGTCCACCCGGTAGCGGCGGTCGAGGCGGTTCATCGCCACCACGTAGATCGCGATGATGCCCAGATAGATCAGCAGCGAGCCCTGCGCGAACAGGTAAAAGCCGAGCGGAAACCCCAGAAAACTCAGGGTGTTGAGTTCGGTTGCGAAGTAGCCGCCGCCGAAGGTCACGGCAAACCACACGCCAAGCAGCGTGAAGGTCAGGCGCAGGTTGCTGCGCCAGTAGGCGCGCCGACGTTCGTCCTGTTCCATGTCGTTCTGGCCGGTGGCCTCCGGCGTGCAGGGCCGGAGGCCACGACGCTCAGTGGCCTCCGTTGCCGCTGTTACCACTCGCGAACACGCGAGTGAGCTCGGCCTGCACGTCCTGCGGTGCAGGTTCGTGGCCGCCGGCCTCGAGCACGAACTCGCTCTCTCCAGCGCAGATCGCCTTCAGCCGGCTCTCGAAGCCTTCGAGCGCCGCCATTGGCACGCGCGCCGAGATCAGCGTCCACCCCGGCGCCGGGCTGTCGGTCGCGGTCAGCCGTCCGCGCCGGCCAGCGAGCTCCGCGCTCACCTCGCCGAACAGCGTGTCGGCGACCTTGACCTGCACGTCGAGCAGGGGCTCAAGCACGATCGGGCGCGCCGCCAGCACCGCCTCGATCAACGCGTGGCGACCGGCGGTGACGAAGGAGACCTCGTTCGAATCGACCGCGTGGTGCTTGCCGTCGGTGATCACGACGCGGATGTCCTGCAGGGCGAAACCGGCAAGTGCGCCCTCGGTCAGCGCCTGGCGCACACCCTTCTCGACCGCGGGCATGAAGTTGGTCGGGATGGTGCCGCCCTTGACCTCGTCGCCGAGTTCGATGCCGGCGCCGCGCGGCAGCGGCTCGACCCGCAGCGCGACCTCGCCGAACTGACCGGCGCCGCCGCTCTGCTTCTTGTGGCGGTAGCGTGCCTCGGCGACGACCGAGATCGTCTCGCGGTAGGGGATGCTCGGCGTGGCGGTGTCGAGCTGCAGGTTCCAGCGTGTGGCGAGCTCCTCGAGCACGATCTTCAGGTGCTGCTCACCGAGGCCGCGCACCACGGTGCGGCGGTTGCGAGCGTCGAAGCTGACCTCCAGGCAGGGGTCCTCCTCGGTGAGGCGGGCCAGCGCCTCGGAGAGCTTCTGCTCATCTGCGGGCTTGCGCGTCATCAGCGCAAGGCCGAACACGGGCTGGGGATAGATGGTGGGGGCGAGATGGTAATAGTCCTCGTCGTGCGAGTCGTGCAGCACCGCATCGCGGGCGATCTCGTCCACGCGTGCCACCGCGCACAGGTCGCCAGGCACGGCGAGCGGGCTCTCCACGGTGTTCCTGCCCTGCATGCGCAGCAGGTGGGCAACCTTGAACGGCTTGCGCCCGTCACCGATGTAGAGCTGCGAGTTCGGCGTCACCTGACCCTGGTGCACCCGGAACAGGCCGAGCTTGCCGCGGTAGGGGTCGTTGGCGATCTGGAACACGTGGGCGACGACATGGCGCTCTGGATCGAGCGCGACCTCGACCGGTTCGGCGGCGCTGCCTTCGCCCTTGAGGAAGGCGGGAACGTTGGCCTCGGTGGGGTCGGGCGCGAGCTTGCCGAGGATGTCGAGCAACTCACGCACGCCCGCGCCGGTGCGCGCGGACACGAAGCACACCGGCACCAGGTGGCCCTCGCGCAGTGCCTGCTCGAAGGGGGCGTGGAGCTGCCCGGGGTCGAGCGACTCGCCCTGTTCGAGATACTTCGCCATCAGCGCTTCGTCGAGTTCGACGACCTGGTCCAGAATCGCGTCGTGGGCGGCGGATGGGCTGGAGAAGGCGGTCGCGGTGCTGTCGTCCGGGGCGAAGAAGCAGTCGATTACGCGGCTGCCGTCGGCGGCGGGCAGGTTGATCGGCAGGCATTCGCGACCGAAGGTGGCGATGACCGACTCCATCAGCGCACCGTGGTCGGCTCCGGCGGTGTCGATCTTGTTGATCACGATCAACCTGCACTTGCCTTTTGCCGCGTCCATCATGCGCCGGGTGCCGCTCTCGATGCCGGCGGCGGCGTTGATCACCACCACCGCGGTATCGGCCGCGGGCAGTGCGACCAGTGCGCGACCGGCGAGGTCGGGCAGGCCAGGGGTGTCGAGCAGGTTGATCCAGTGGCCGGCCCATTCGAGATGCACCAGGGCGGCGTGCAGCGAGTGCCCCATCGCCTTTTCCTGCGGATCGAAGTCGGCGACGGTGTCGCCGCGCTCGACGCTGCCCGGCGTGCCGATCTCGCCCGCCGCGGCGAGCAGTGCCTCGACGAGCGTGGTCTTGCCGCCGCCGGTGTGGCCGAACAGGGCCAGGTTCCGGATGTCGTGGACCGAGCTGGGTGTCATGGTGCATCTCCCGTGCGATTGAATACCCTCAAGTCTGTGCCTGTCGCGGAGCGAAGGCAATCCGCCGCGCTGCGCAGCGGGCCTGCAGGCGCCGCGCTGCCGACGTCAGCATCCGGCGCCAGACCCGGGGGCGAATGGGGCGGCAAAGTGAACGCTCGCGGCTTCCGGAAGGTTCGCGGCTTCCACCGCTCCTGCAGCACACCCGGGACGGTATCGCCCCCCCCCTGTAGGAGCGGCGGAAGCCGCGAACCTTTCCCCTGCAACGCCACACCCTTCAGCGCCTGACCGCGTCGCGGACCGCACGCCTCACTTGGCTCAGGCGCTGCGCAGTCCTGCCAGCCGGGTGAGCAGGATCGCCGCGAGCGGCAGCACGAGCGCGATCACGGTGACCGTAACGAGCAGGGCGCCGAGCTCGCCGTAGTCGGCCGGCGTGGTGATCGCCCCGGTGACCGCGTCCTTCACCTCGCGTGCGATCGCGTAGAGCTGGTTGAGGTACTTGGTGCCGAGCTGGGAGGCCGACAGCGCTAGGTTGGTGAACGAGGCCATCACCGCGAAGAAGGTCGCCTTGAGGTGTGGCGGCGCGGAGTTGGCGATCCACGCCAGCATCGGCACCATCGACACCTGGCCGAGCGGGGACTCGAGCGCGGTGTTGGCGATGGCGATGAAGCGCGCGTCGACCACGCCGCCGGTGTGCGCCGCGGTCCATTCGTGCAGGCCGTGGAACATGCCGATGATCGGCAGCGACAGCGCGGTGGTGGCGACGGTGAGGAAGATCACGATCTGCGCGATCGACTTCTCGGCCATGAAGCGGCGGAACAGGAACAGCCCGGCGAGCGTCAGCGCGCTGGTGATGAGGTCGAGCCGCGACAGGAAGCTCTGGTCGAAGCCGAGCTCGTCGATCATCCACCAGCTCGCGCCCGCGCCCGGGCCGGGCAGCGCGCGGAAGGCGAAGATGATGATCACCGTGCCGAGCAGGGTGCGCGCGGCCTCGGGCGAGAGCTCGCGCAGCAGGCGGCTGATCATGAAGCCGATGATCGCGAACGAGGCGGCGAAGATGATCTCCTGGCCATACTCGATGCCCGACAGCCCGACGGTGATGGTGAGCGCCACGAACACCGCGCTGCCGCCGAGGATCCACCAGTTGGGCGTGGCTATTTCTTCCGGGTCGTGGAGCAGGCGGTCGATGTCGGCGCGGCTGCGCCCAAGCGCGGCCAGCCGCTTCGCCTCGCGGCGCTTGAGGACGCCGCCGAGCAGCACGCCGCTCACCGAAAGCAGCGGGATGATCAGCGCGAGCTCGTAGATGCGCAGGTAGATGGCGACCTTTTCAGACTCGGGCAGGGCCTCCGAGCCCTGGAACATCACCACGTTGGCGAGCGACACGAGCACCGTGCCGCCGATGATCGCCACCCGGCCGAGCATCTGCATGGTGGTGTGCATCAGGCGGATGGTCTCGGCGGGGATGGGCTCGCCGCGCGCATCCAGGCGTGGCACGGCCTCGACCGTCATCGCATCGGCCACCGCGTCCTGCATCACGTAACCCACCGGCGACAGCAGCACCGACAGCACGAACCAGGCCTCGATCGGCATCAGCGCGCGCATCGCGTCCGGGCTGCCGATCAGCCCGATCATGATCAGCAGGCTGGCGGCGATCAGCGTGGCGCCCAGATAGACCAGGCCGGCCTTGTAGCGCCACAGCAGGTCGACCAGGTGCCCGATCGGCATCTTCAGCGCCCACGGGATGCCCGCCCAGAAGCCGAGCGCGGCGAGGAAGGCGGCCGACAGGCCGAGGTAGTCCTTGACGAAGAAGGTGCCGACGATGCCGGTGAGGCCCGAGACGCCCGCCGCGCAATACACCATCAGCGGCGGCAGGTAGGAGAGCCGCATCTCGCGGCCGAGTTCGAGCAGGTTGCGGTCGAACCAGCGGTACAGGGTCTTGAGCACGCGGCGGGCCTGGTCGTCGGAAATCGGTCTGGTGATTGGGAGCGGGGGTGGATGCGGCGAGCCCGCAGTGCGTTCAGCCGGCGAACAGCCGCTCCACCCAGGGCATGATCCAGGGCAGGGACACCGCGGTGATCAGTCCGTTCAGTCCCATCGCCAGCGCGGCGAAGGCGCCCGCCTGCTCGCTGACCTGGAAGGCGCGTGCGGTGCCGATGCCGTGCGAGGCGATGCCGATCGCGAAGCCATGCACCGCGTGGTCGCTGACGTTCAGGCGGCGCATCACGCCACGGCCGAACACCGCGCCGATGATGCCGGCGCTGATCACCAGCACCGCGGTGAGCGAGGGCAGGCCGCCGATGCGCTCCGCCACGCCCATCGCGATCGGCGTGGTCACGCTCTTGGGGGCGAGCGACATCAGCGATTCGCGGCTGCCGCCGAGCAAGGCGCCGATGCCCCACGCCGACAGCGCCGCGGTCAGCGAGCCGGCGACGAGGGCGATCATCAACGGGCCGGCCATCGCCTTGAGCCGCGGCCATTGCGCGTAGAGCGGGATCGCGAGCGCGACGGTGGCCGGGCCGAGCAGGAAGTGCACGAACTGCGCGCCGTCGAAATAGGCCTGATAGGGCGTGCCGGTGGCGAGCAGCAGGCTGGCAAGGATCGCCACGCTGATCAGCACCGGGTTGGCGAGCGGATGAAAGCCGACGCGCTTGTAGATCCAGAACGCCGCCTGGTAGGCGAGCAGGGTCAAGGTGAGGCCGAGCAGCGGTGAGGCTGACAGGTAGACCCAGATTTCCTCGAGCTTCGGGTTCATTTGCCGGCTTCCGTCGTCGGTGTGGCGCGCTTGCGGGTGAGCGCCTTGAGCACCAGCGCCGTCACGGCAAGCGTGAGGAAGGTGCTGAGGAACAGCGACACGAGCAGCGGCAGCCATTCGGCGGCGATGCGCTCGCCGTAGAGCACGATGCCGGTGCCCGCCGGCACGAACAGCAGCGACAGGTGCTGCAGCAGCTGGCCGGAGGTCAGGCGCACCTCCTCGCTCGGACCGCCGCGGATCAGCAGGGCGAGGAAGAGTAGCGCCATGCCGATCACCGGGCCGGGAATCGGCAGCGCCAGCGCGCGGGCGATGACTTCACCCACGAGCTGGAACACGAGGAGCAGCGTCAGGGCAGCGATCATGATCGGAGTCCCGGATGAGGTGTGGGGAAGGTGCCCGCGCGGGCAGGCCCGTCGAGCTTACAACAGCGCGTGGCCGACGGTCCGCACCGCGATGCCGACCACGGCGCCGAGCGCCGCCGGCTTCCACACCGCGGCCACGCGCCGCCCGGCCGAGATCAGCACCGCCACGCCGGCGACGTCGAAGGGGTGGATCAGGAAACCGGCGCTGGCATTGAGGGTGGCGACCGTGGTCGTGCCCGCCTTGAGCATCTCGTCCATCACGCCCATCATCGCCGTGCCGCCAGCGATGTACTTGGTGAGCGTGAGCAGGATCAGCGCCGGGTCGAGGTCGAAGGCGCGCAGCAGTGGGGCGAGCAGCGCGGTGAGCGCGTCGATGCCGCCGCTTGCGCGAAGTGCCATCACCGCCACCAGTGCCAGCACCAGCATCGGGATCGCGCCGACCGAGATCTTGAAGGCCTCGGCGCCGGCGCGGTTGATGACGTCGAGCACGCCCTTGGCGTCGTCGGCGACGCGGTGGTGCAGGGTCTCGTCCATCGTTGCTTCGGCGCTCGACAGCCCGCGGCCGAAGAGGTGGTAGGTCGCGGCCGCAGCGACCACGCCGCCGATGATGGACAGCAGCAAGGCCGGACCGAAGGCCAGGCCCATCGCCGCCATCGGGAAGGTGACGTTGGCCTGCGCCATCGCCATCACCATCGCCAGCGTGGCGGCAAGGTGGCGGTCGGAGGCGCCGCGGCCCTCCATCATGGTGAGTGTGGCCATCGGCGCGGCGAAGCTCACCAGGTTGATCTGCAGTGCGGCGAACACGCCCAGCCCGGTGAGTCCCGCTGGACGCAGCACCGGTGCGAGCCGCGCCACCACCCAGTCGAGGACGCCCCGGGCTTCGAGCAGGCGCATCAGCGACAGCATCACCACCATGATCGGCAGCAGCACGAAGAGTGAGAGCTCGACCGCCGAGCGGCCGGCCTGCAGGATGATCTGGGTCAGTTGATCCATCGAGTGCGCGAAGTCCGGATTTGCTGCATTGCGAGGCCGGATGATAACGCCTTCGGCTCGTCTGGCGCGGGTGACGATCTGCGCACCATGCGCCCATGGCCTGCCCGCCGTCACCGCTCCCGCGCTGTTTCGAGCATGCCGTATCCGTCGCGGCGCGCGCCCCTCCTGCAGCGTAACCGCCGAGGTGGTGGTGAGCGCTCAGGCGGCGCTGGGGCGGAACACGCGCACGCCGCCGATCACCCCGGCGATCAGCAGCGCGATTCCCGCGGTCTCGGACGTGCTTGGCCAGCGGCCGTACCAGATGAAGGCGTAGAGCAGCGCGGACAGCGTCTCGAACACGATCAGCTGCCCCGCCAGTGCCGCGGGCAGCAGGTGGCTGGCCTGGTTCCACAGCAGAGTGCCCAACCAGGATGCCGCCAGCCCGAGCAGCAGGCACATCGCCACGAAGAACGCCGGACGCGGCCCGAGCGGCCAAGCGAAGCTGCCGCCGCCGGGGGCGAACTGGAGGTCCCACAACGCATACCCGAGGCCTGCGACGAGCGCCACAGGAAGGGTCGCCAGTCCCTGTGCGGTCGCCCACGCGCGCGACTGTCCGGGGCCGCGCGCGCGCAGCCAGCGGCTGTTGCGGATCGGGTACCAGGTCCAGCAGCCGAGTGCGAACAGCCCGCTCACGATGCCGAGCAGGTAGTCGGTGGTGGCTGCGGCGGGCAGGGTGTCGGCACCGGCAGCGTGCACCGCGAACAGACCGCCGAGGATCAGCGCCAGCGGGGCCGACAGGCGCGCCCACGGCACGCTGTCCTCGCCGCTGCCGCGCTGGCGGTCGAGCACATTCGCGGTGATCGCGATCACCACCGGCAGGGTGCCGATGATCAGGGCCGGCACCGGCGCCCCGGCAAGCTGAATCGCGCTCGCCAGCGTGGTGTAGTAGAGCAGGTTGCCGATCACGGCGAGCTTCGCTGCTTCGATCCAGTCGCGGCGGGTGAGGCGCGCCAGCGCATCGCGGTCGAACCATGCCAGCCCCGCGGCGAGCACGCCGAAGGCCAGGTAGCGCCCGATCGCGAGCATGAACGGGGGGTAGTCCGCGAGGAGCAGCGGGGTCAGGAACACCAGGCCCCAGAGCAGGCCGGCGCCAAGGGCTGCGGCGACGCCGGCGAGCATCGCTTCAGAGTGTCTTGGCGAAGTAATACACGGTCAGCACGCCGCCGACCGCGATGATGAAGCGGCGCAGCCACACCGCCGGCAGCTTGCGCGCCACGGCCGCACCCCAGTAGCCGCCGAGCGTGGCGGTGACGAGCATCACCAGCGTGTGTGGCCAGGACACCGCATCGGCAATCACGAAGGTGCCCACCGCGACGCTGTAGATCACCGCTGAGAGCCAGTTCTTGAGTGCATTGATCTCGTGCACGTCCTTGAAGCCCTGGATGGCGAGCGCGGCAATCATCAGAATGCCCATGCCGGCACCGAAAAAACCGCCATAGATCGACACCGCGAGCTGGAAGACATAGCCGCCCGGGCCGATGTGACGCTCGTCCGCGTCCGGGGCGGGCGGTTTCCATCTGCGCACCAGCGCCGAGATCTGTGCGCTGAACGCAAACAGCACGGTGGCCAGCAGCAGCAGCCAGGGAATCAGCGTAGCGAACGCAGCGTTGGAAGTGGCGAGCAGCAGCAGGCCACCGCCGATGCCGCCGACGAAGGCCACCACCGAGAGCATCGGCAGGCTGCGCGAGAAGCGTTTGAGTTCGCGCCTGAAGGCCCACGCGCCGGCGAGGCTGCCGGGCCACAGCGACACCGAGTTGCTGGCATTGGCGACCACCGGCGGCACCCCGATCACGAGCAGGGCAGGGAAGGAGAAGAAAGTGCCGCCGCCGGCGACCGCGTTAACCGCGCCTGCGGCGAAGGCGGCGATGCCGATGAGGGCGATCTCGAAAAGGCTGAGGCCGAACATGTGCTGGGAGGTACCAGTAAAGAGGACTGGCGGTCGTCACGACTGCCGGAGCGTTACGGGCCACGAAATGCGCGGCTGCCGCGGAAGCAGGCTTCCGCGACGCTGCGTTCTAGATCGGGCATGTCTCCTCCGCCCTGAATTGGTGCGCATTCTAATCGACGGCCATACCGAAAAGTAGATGGCAACGAAGATTTTCTTATCGGATGCAGTGCGTCCTGCGCGAGGCATTGCGATGGATGCGCCACTCGCGGTTGGCGTGACGTACTCCCCTGGCCGCGAGCATTCCTCTATCCCGGCGCACTGCCGCAGCAGCAGCCGTGCCGTTGCAGGAGCGGCGCCAGCCCCGCGCCTTTTCGTCCTCGCTCCCGGCAGACCGTCAGGTGTTGCCGCAACCGGTGTGCTGCGTTAAGATGCGCGCCCTTGGCCGGTGTAGCTCAGTTGGTAGAGCAGCGCATTCGTAATGCGAAGGTCGTAGGTTCGACTCCTATCTCCGGCACCAGTAAAATCAAGGGGTTGCAGCGATGCAGCCCCTTGTTCATTTCAGGCGGGCTATCACGGGGCTAGCACTCGCTCCAGAACATCGGGCGGGCAGCTGCAGGAGCTGCCCGGTGCAGACGTGTTTTTTTCGACCGTCGGCTGTGCAACTACGCGGGAGCTATGTTCTGCAGCACCAGGAACTTCGCGCCCTCTCGTTCCCGGATCTCCTCGACCCTCTGGGCAAAGTACGAGAGCGATAGCTTCTTGTCGGCCAGGAACCCCATATGGGCGTTGAAGCCCTGCAGCACCTCGTTCTTGACCAGCAGTTTGTTCGCGTACTCGATGCAGGCGGGCTCGACGACTGACATCGCGCTGCGGACCAGCGTGGCCTTGTCGAGAGTTCGCCGTAACTCGTCAAACCACTGCACGCCGCGGTTGCTGTCGTTCGTGAAGTCGAGGAAGCGAATCAGGTTTGCGGCCGGCACCGACTGCACGTACCGGGCGTCAAACAGGCGTGCAGGGTCATCCTTGAGCAGCAGCTTGCCGCAGTGCTTGCGAGCGATCACACGCCAGTCGGCGTAGTGGCGAAGCATTTCATCCCGGGCGGCCTCACCCATGCCGAGGTCGCTCATCGCCATCACGCTGCCGAGGCAGGCGAGGACGTAGCAATCCTCCGTCGCATTCAGTTCGGTGATGTCGTCGATCTCCCCGAGCTGGACCTTGTAGTGATGGGCCAGGGTCGTGAACAGCTGTTTGCTCTGAAGGAGCAAGTGTCGCCGCGTCTCGCCATCCGTGGCCTGCTGAGACAGGCGCAGGTGATCGACCGCAGTCATCAGCTGGGCGTGCTGCGAAGACTGCAGGAACTGCTTGATGGCTTTCGTGTGCTTCTCGAGAGTGCTCAGCCGCTGGTCGATGCGGTTCAGGCGAGACGCAAGATAGGCGAAGCCAGTTACCGACGTGACGATGCCCAAGCCCGACAGCGCGGCGGTCACGATCGAGTAGTTCAGGATCTGTTCGGTCGCCGCCTTCACTGCAGCCACGTTGGCGCTCAATGCTTGTATCTGGATTCCGGTCACGACCGACCCGATCGCGCCCAAGCCTGGAACCGCACCAAGCAGGCCAGCAGAAGCCGGCATTGCCAAGTGGGAGACGATTCGGCCTGCAGCGTCCCGGATCACGCCACCGTGAAGGCTCAGGTTGCCCGTCGCCAAACCAATCACCTGCTCGACGGGGATGGAACGGGCCACGCTCAAACCAAGTTCAGAAAGCATTTTCTTGTCTCGTTATGAAGTCAGCGCCGCGCCGCCGACGCTCGTCCCGGCGGGAACCGAAGCAGGATGCAGCTATCGCCGAGCTGAGCTCGACAGCGCGCTCCAGGGCGTTGATCGGTTCAGAGACCGTGCTCAGTCGAATTCCGCGTTCTTGAACCTCAACACGTTGCAGTTCTCCCTCACGGCGCGCTGCAGCCCATCCTCGAAGCCCGCATCGCTCTCGGCGTCGATCTCGATCGAGATCCGCACCTTCACGCCCGGCTTCGCGGTGAAGTTCAGCACCACCTCGTCGATGATGTCGGCGAACTGCCGCTTCGCCATGACGGGATCGAGGTCGATCGTCCCGAAGAAGTGTGTCCGTGGCGCCGTGGTGGCCGCGGCTGGACCAGAGAGAACGCGTGTGGCGGCGCCCGAGTCCGCAACCTTTTGCGCACTGGGCGGCGTGCCAACCGGATAGGTCACCGCTGCAGCGCCCGCAGCCTCTTGCGCGCGTTCAGCTGCGATGCGCTCGGCCTCGGCCTGTGCAAGCGATGGTTCGATCAGGATCAGCGCGGTGTCCAGAATGGGCGTCGTCCGCTTCGCGAAGCTGAAGCCCAGGTAGCGACCGTCCTCCTTGCCTTGCGCGAAGCCGAAGAAATCCCGGCTCTCGGCTCCCGCAGCAAGCGTGTTGTGGAACACGGCGTCGTCGCGCAGACGTGGCAGGTACAGCTGCTGGCAGGTCTGCTGCCAGACGTTGAGCGCATTGGCCTCGCCAGTGCCGTCCTTCCAGAACCACGCCTTCAGCACGTTGTGAAGGTGGATTGGCGCCCACTCCGTGATCAGCAGCTCGTTCTCGCGCAGCACGCGCTCGATCTCCTGCGTCAGGTTCTGCGCGCCGGAGTTGATCTGGAAGGCCTCCCACTGCAGCTCCGAGAGCCCCTTGCCGCGCTCGGCGAATTGGGCCGGTGCCAGCATCCAGCGGTAGCTCTCCTTCACCATGCCGCGCAGTGCATCGTTAGCGTCGTCCAGGCTGCGGCTTGCCTGCCGGGCTTGGTACTGGTCGAGGTTGAGCTTGAGGTCCTTGATGTCGGCGACGATCGACTGCCAAGCCAGCACCGAGCGCACCTGATCCTTAAGGCGGCTCACGCTGTCCGCATCCGGGGCCAGGAAGATCAGGCGGTTCTGCTTGAAGCGCGGCTGCTCACCGCGATGCTTGAGGATCTCCGTGGCGTAGCGGATTGCCGATTGGTCGCCGCTGCGGCTGTAGCCGGCCGTCGGCGGCAGCACGATCAGCCGCAGCGCCCAGTCGTCGGGAATGTCGGCACTGGCGGTGAACACATGCACGCCGCTGAACACCCCCGGCGCCAGGGTGCGCTGCACGCGGTCGCGCACCGCAGGGATCACATCGTCCTTGTCCTGGAAGCGCCGCTTGCGGTCTTCCATCTCACGGCGCAGGTTGGGCCGGGTGTCGAACCAGAAGCGGTTGTTGCCCGAGTTGAGGTAGTGCAGGCGGTCGTTCAGGCGGCGCAGCGCGTCCTTGAACACGCCGATCTGCTGCCCCGGCTGCACGCATCCCAGCAATACCCGCTCAAGCTCGATGCCGCGCACCATCTGGCTGGATGTCGTTGGCGCACTACCCAGGAAGATCGTCCGGGCCGTACGCCGGCACGCCTGCACGCTGCCCAGGCGAGTATCCACGCTCTCCAGCTCGGTCGTCTCCGCGCGCTCGCCGTCGACGTCGCGCTCCAGCACGGGGTCCCAGCCCTGCGGCAGGTAGTAGATCGACTCGTTGCGGGTGTCGGCGTCGTACAGCGGCAGGCTGCCGGGCAGGATCAGCAGGTCGGAATTGTTGTCCTTCCACAGCCGGTGGATGATCTTCGCCATCAGCTTGAGCACGCCGCGGGTGCGCTGGAAGTTGTCGAGCGAGGACCAGTCCTCGTAGAGGCGCACGAACACCTCAGGGTGGATCGGATAGGCGTGCATCAGGCGCTCGAAGTAGCGCGCCTCCTGGGTCTCGTGTGGCAGATCAGCCGCGTTGGCGATGTAGTAGTCGGCAAAGGCCCGGCATACCGTCTCGGCGCCCAGCTTGTCACCGATGCTCGAGAAAAGCCGACGGCGCACGATCTCGAAGGCCTCTTCGGACGACACCGGCTTCCACAGTGCCTGCACACGACCGAAGTAGTGCGACAGCGTCGCCAGCGCCTTCACGCCACGCTGGCTGCCGGCTTCCTTGTCGGACTCGGGCAGCGAGGCCAGCAACACCGCCGTTGGCACGGACTTGAGCGCCTCGGTCAGCGCCTGCAAGAAGCTCAGGTTCGAGTCGAAGGATCCGCCCGACAGCGTCTTGCCTTCCTCGAACTGGCGGATGTAGGCCACCAGCTCGTCGATCAGGATCACGCAGGGTGCGTAGCGGCCGAGCAGATCCGCCAGGACGCCCTTGCCGGGCGAGGTGCCGGACTCGTCCGCCTCGCGCACCATCGCATAGCCCTCGGCGCCACCGAGTTGCCAAGCCAGCTCGCCCCAGAGCGTGTTCACCGCCAGCCCATCGCGCTTCATCGGCTGGTTGGGCGACAGTCGGATGCCGTCGAGCACCGCGATGCGTGCCCGCGGCATCTCCACCACGCCGGCCGCGTTCAGGATCGACGGAATGCCGGGCATGTCCGAGGCCGACACTTCGCCTTTGGCGAGGTGATACACCGCCAGCATCGTGTGCGTCTTGCCGCCACCGAAGGCGGTCTGCAACTGGATCACCGGATCGCCACCGCGGCCGGTCAGGCGATGGACCACCGAGTCGAGCAGCAGACGCATGCCTTCGGTGATGAAGGTGCGCTGGAAGAACAGCGACGGGTCCTGGTACTCGGCGGTTGCCGTGCCCTGATGGACACGCGACAGGTCGGCCGCGAACTCGGCCTGTTGGAAGGTGCCCTTGAGCACGTCCTCGTGCGGAACGGCGATCTCACGCCACGGCTTCAGACTCATTGTTCTTCTCCATCAGGCTCGGACACGGGCGGCAAGGCACCCAGTGCGACCTGTTCGCGTGCCCGCTGCACCGAACGGTGCAACTGCTCGCGCAGCAGTTTCATGTCGGGAATCTTGTCCAGGTACTCGGCGACCCGGATGTTGGCGCTCCCCAGGTCGAGCAGTTCGACCTGCTCGGTGTCGGCCTGGGCGCACAGGATCAGGCCGATGGGCGACTCCTCGCCCGCGGCGCGGTCGTATTTGTCCAGCCAGCGCAGGTACAGCTCCATCTGGCCCTTGTGGGCGGGCTGGAACTTCTCCAGCTTCAGCTCCACCGCCACCAGCCGGCGCAAGTGGCGGTGGTAGAACAGCAGGTCGAGATAGAAATCGTCGCCACCCACGCTGATCCGCTTCTGGCGTGCGACGAAGGTGAAGCCCGCCCCCATCTCCAGCAGAAAGCGCTCCATGTCGCGCAGGATGGCGGCTTCCAGGTCACGCTCGCTGTAGCCGTCGGGCAGGCCCAGGAAATCCAGCATGTAGGGGTCGCGGAACACCATGTCGGGCGTCATCTGCCCGCCCGCGCGCAGCTTGACGAGCTCGGCATCGACCAGCGCCTCGGGCTGCTTGGTCAGCGCCGTGCGCAGGTAGAGCTGACTGCCGATGCGTTCCCGCAGGGTATGCACGCTCCAGCGCTCGATGCGGCACATCTCGGCGTAGAACTCGCGCTCCAGCGGTTTTTTCAGCGGCAGGATCTCGATGAAGTGGCTCCAGCTCAGGTGCGGCGATAGCGATGCCACCACCGCCTCGTCCGGGAACACCTCGGCAAATTGCACCATGCGGCGCAAGCTGCGCACGCCAAAGCTGCGGCCGTACTCGCGGACCAATTGTGTCGACAGCGTCGACACAATCTGCTCGCCATACTCGGCGCGCTCGTTCTTGAGCACCTCGCTGCGGATGCGCAGGCCGACATGCCAATACAGCATCGTCACCGCACTGTTGGCCGTTTGCGCGATGTGCTGACGGGCCTGTTCGATCAGGCCGCGCAGCTCGTTCAGCAGCAGGGTGTCGGGGGTCGTCGGCGCCGACATTTAGATGTCCAGGTTTCCCTGCGAACCCACATGCCCCACCTCGCTCGCCCCGCGCTCCACGCCGCTCCAGGCGGTGATCAGCTCGTTATAGGCGCGGGCGTCTTCGGCCCAGCCTTTGCGCTCGCACAGGGTGTAGAGGCGGTAGGCGAGCGCGCGGATGGGCTCGGCGCGGGCGGGCATGCGGGCGAGCAGCGCGCCGGCGGCGGTTTCGCCGTCCTGATTCAGCGCGCGGATCATCTGGTGAAGGGCTTCCCACACCGGCACGCGGGTGTCGGTTTCCGGATTCCAGTCGCGCGGCATCTCGGCCCATTTCAACAGGCGCAGGTCGCCCTTGCCGGAGGCCACCACGCCAGCGTCCGTCAGGCCGGTCACGCTGGTGCCCTTGGCGCGGGCGAGCACGTCGGCCTCGCCATACTTGCCGGTGGCCCAGCCCTGGCCCTCGAACCAGTGCAGGCAGAACTGGGTGTCGTGGTCGAAGTCGTCCTCGGCGAGGAAGCGGTTGATGAGCTGCAGCGCGGTACGCACGCTCATCGGCTTGCCGTCGGCTTCCAGCACCGCCGCGTACTGGCTGAAGATGGCCATGCCGGGGCCGATGATGGCCTGCGACAGATCGACCGGCGCCACCGGGCTGTTGATGCCGCCGCGGGTCATGTCCATCAGCGCCTCGGGCAGCACCGCGTTGAGTTCGCGGATGAACTCGCGGCGGCTGACGATAGCGGCGTCGGCGTCGCGCTTGCGGCAGACGAGGACGATGCTGGAGGCAAGGGCGTTTGTGCCGGAACCGATCATGCGGTTACCCAGCTCGGTACGCATCGGCCAGGTGCCGGTGAGGGCAAAACCTGCCCGGATCACCGCGTCGAGGAAGGTTTCCCAACCGGTGCTTGAGGTGCCCGCGTCGCCCTTGGTTTCCGCCTGCTTGAACGCGTAGTAGATAGTCACTGGAAAGGCGGGATGCGCCTGCTCGGCCAAGTTGTGGATGGCGCGGGTCATGCCCTCTAGGAAGAAGGCTTCGGCCTTTTCCTTGGTGCCGTGGCGGTAAGGCGTAGCGACCAGCTCCTCGGCCTTGGGCACGGCCAGTGTGGCGTACAGACCGGGAAAGATCGGCTTCAGGCTTTTGCGCAGCCAGACGTAGAAGAAGTCGGAGAGGTCGGCGTAGCCGATGTTGTCGTAGTACGGAGGATCGGTGGAAACCAGCTTGTTTTTGCTGATCGTTTGGGACTGTGCGTCTGATTGAGTTACCGAGCCCGAGGCGATTGCTGGGAATGAAACCACCGCCTTTGCTCCCCAGTCCACATTGTTCAGCCAGTTTCCACTGGACTCCGAGAACGGGTTCCCCTCGGCAAAATCCCAAGTCATCGGCAGCGCTTGCCTTGCGAATGTATTACGGAGAGCCTCCATCTTCGGGCTGCTATCCCACGAGCAAATCGTCGAACCTCGATCGACTGATCGACTGAGCGCAAAACCCAAATAAACCCCCACCGCCTGCGCATACGACGTCGCGCCGCTGCCGCCGGCATCCAGACCGGTGCCGTCGTCGGCCAATCCTGCGGTCAACGCGTCCTGACGGCACTTTTCGATGGCCTCCTGCACCAGATCGGAAAAGGTGGTCAGCGCTACCAGTTGGCGGGGGGTGAAGAGGTCGCCCCACTCCCTCAGACCGTAGGGCACGCAGGTGCCGCCTGTGAGTCGGGCCGGCACGTTACCCGATGGCTTCCATGTCGGCTGCGCCTGTCGGGCGATGGCTTCGTGCGCTTCGGTCGGGGTGAGATAAACACGCCCGCGCACGCCTTCGGCAACAACGGCCATCAATCGTGCGCCCATGCGTCCAGCCTGCCCCTCGGCCTTGATGTAGTCGCCACCAATCGGCGCGCCCGACAACACGCACTGGAAATTCGCACCGCGCCCGGCGGCCTTGGTGCCGTCCTTCGCACTCTCCGGCGGCGTCCCCACCTTCACCGTGAACCGATAGCCATCCCCCTCGACCACCGGCTCCACATACGCCTCCTTGCCCGCCTTACTCGACAGCACGAAGGTCGAGACCAGCGGCACCTCGGCATGGCTGAAGGCGGGGTTGGGGCTCTTCACCGTGCGTGCCCATAGCCACGCGATCACGGTGAGCTTCTGCCCGAGCAGCGGCTTCAGGTCCGGACGCTGAGTGGTGGCAGATGAGACCATCTCGGCGGTGACTTCGATCTTCGGGTACAGGTGGCCGATGCGCTTTTCTGCCTCCGCCCGCATCCAGGCGCCGTAGCGGCGCACGTCCTCGGCCAGACCCTTGGCGCCGGACCAGTCCTCGGCCAGCTTGCCCTGCTTGTCGCCGGGGATGCGCGGCCCCACCGGCGCGCGGCCGGCAAAGCGCGGCGGGATTTCGATCATCGCCTTGTTGATCGTCACCGCTACCGGGTTGAGGTCGCTGGCGTAGCTCTCCAGCCCCAGGCGCTGCGCCTCCAGCGGCAGCGCGCCCCCACCCGCGAAGGGGTCATGGAAGGCGGGCAGCTTGTCCGGGTTGAAGAGCTCGGCCGCCTGAGGGTGACCCTTGTTGAGCGCGCACGTCTCGCGCCAGCTCTTCCAGATCTCCTCGCGGGCGCGGGCGAGCACGTCCTCGTTGTTGGTGTTCTCCCACTGCACCAAGTCCTCGATGATCTTGAACAGGCGCTCGCGCTCGATGGCGGCCTTTTCCTTGTTCACCCCGCGCCCCAGGTGGCGCTCGTAGCCGGGGTCATTGACCATCTGCGCAAAAATCACCGCCCGCGCTGCGGCCAGCGGCCGGCGTGCCCACCACAGATGCAGCGTGCTGGGATGGCCGTGGCGGATCGACTTCTCCCGCGCCGCGGCGACGTTGATGGCGTCGAGCGGGAGGGCGACTTCGATGAGTTTCTTGGGGGTTTTGATGGGGGTCATGCCGTTTCGCTTTGTCGTGTCAGCACATGCCGGATGGCGGTCGCAAAGGGCAGGTGTGCGATGCGCAGGATCTCTTCCTGCAGCAGCGGAAGCCATTCATCCTCGCTGAAGCTTTCGGCCATCTCGGCGAATAGCTCGGCCGTCTGAATGTAGCCGACCACCTCGGTGCGCCGAATCTGATTCAGCGCACCATCGAGGCCCAGGATGCGGATGGTTTCCTTGGCGCGACGGTGGTCGTGTGGCTGCAGTTTCGCCCGTGGGCGGATGGCACCGTTCGGAGTGAAGACGAGGAAGGCTTCCGGGTCTTCAACATCCGGCTTGATCAGGTCTTGGTGGGGGTAGGCGCCGCACTTGTCCTTGTGGTCACCACAGGTGCCAGGTCGGTTGCAGGAGCCGAACAGGTTTTGCCAGTCGAAGGTGCCCTGCGGGTAGCGGTCGCGCTGGCGAAAGTGCTCGATATGGCGATTATCTTCGCTCACCGGGCCTTCGCAGTAGGCGCAGCGGCTGCCCTGCATGGCATTGAGTTTGTCCCAAATTGCGGCACGCTCGGCCGCCGTTGGGCAGGTCTTCGACCAAGCGTGTTGCCCGTGCCGGTAGTGGCTCAGACCGAAAGGTGCCACGGGATCACGATGTAGTCGGTGCATGTCAGCCCTTCGCATCGCCAGGTGTGAGGGGCAGCCGCTGCTTGAAGCCTTGCAGGCGAATTAGACGGTCGCACTCGCGCATGACCGGGTGGTCTGGTCCGAAGTGCCGAACCAACTGCACGCGCAGGGCCTGGCCGTCTTTGCTGTCGTGCCTATTTTGCTGAATCAGCGCCTGATAGTCGTTCAGCATCCGGGCCTCCCATACGTCGGGCACGGGATCCACATTCATGATCCGCGCGAGCAGGTCGGCGCTGGAGACGCCTCGGGTCTGAGTCGTCACGGGCGCGACGACGCTGACGGTAGCGCCGGTCTCAGGGTCGGTTACCTGACGCAACTGCCGGATACAACGTGCATCGACGCTGGTAAGGACCTGGGGACTGTGGGTCGTGACGATGAACTGCATGGCCGGGAAGGCGCGTGTCAAGTTCTGCAACACCACTTGTTGCCACTCCGGGTGAAGGTGCATGTCGACCTCATCGATCAGCACGATGCCCGGCGTGTGAACCGCTGCTGTTGCTCCAAGATGCCCGTTGAGCTTGGTGGCACGAAAGGCAATGTCGGCAACCATGCCGATCATGTTGCGGATGCCATCGCTGAGCAACTCGACGGGGAGTTGGCCGAACTGCTCGTGATGCGCCACCAGTGCATCGTGGGTAAACGAATACTCGATGTCCTTCCAGCTCGCTGGTTCGAGGCAGATATTCACCGCGTTGCCGACCGACTCGATATAGCCTTCGAACTCAGTATGGGTGGAGCGTTGGCCAGTCTCTTGCGCCTTGATGCGCGTCTCTTTGGCGTTGAGATTCCAGTAGCGAAACCACTCCACAAAAGCCTTGTAGCTCGATGCAGGATCGAGGCAGTCGGCGTAGCCGATCGTGCGCGAGGTACGCTGGATCTTCTTGCTCGCCATCAGCTTCTTCTGTTGCCAGAGGCGGCCAGTACCGTAATAGGCCAGCAAGGGCAGGAGCACCACCTTGCCGGGCGTGCGTACGGCCTCCTGCAGGCGCTTTCCGTAGTCGATCAGCTCCTTCGCGTCCTTGATCGTCGTCTTGGCCTTGGTCGGGCCCGTCAGTGCCCGATGCCAGGTCGATGGTGGATGAGTTTCCGAAACGCTATCGATCAGGCTATCGGGAATGAATCCACGCGCATACAAGCGAACCCCTTTCGGGGCGTACTCCATCTCGTGTGAGGCTGTTTCCCGAACCTTGAACAGACGGATGTCACTCGCCTCGAAATGCTTGCCCACGGCCTCGTCAAAGGCACCCACGTACGGCCCGAACGCCACCGCGACGGCATCCAGGACGGAGGTCTTCCCCGCCCCATTGGCGGCCACAAGTACCGTGAGCTGCGGATGAAAATCGATGTCGAGAACCTCGAAACAGCGGTAGTCGCACAGCTTCAGGGCCTGAAGGTTCAGATGGGGCATGATGCCTCCACGCGTTTGAGCAATTTACTCAAGTCCGGATTGATGCTGGTCACGGCCAGTCGGGCTCCCGTTCGCACGAGGTGATTTTGGCGCGTGCGCCGCAACTCAACTGTTTTCACGCTGGCTCTGGAATGCTACCAACGGGCTCATTCACGTCCGAGATCAGGCCGACCAGCCTCTGAGCCAACAACGCACGACGGGCGCTGACCCATTGCGGCAGTCGGTCGAGCGCGTAGAGCGCGGGGTCTTCCGGCAGGCAGTGAAATGCGCGCGCCTCGGGCGACAGGCTGGCGGCCCATTGTTCGAACGGCAGCGCGAAGTAGCTCTCCTGCTCGCGCGTGTCGAGCGCGACACCGAGGATCAGCTTGTTGGCAAAGCCTTGCACGGCCGGCATCACTGAGTCGGGTACGCCAGCACGATGCAGTTCGTCCGGCATGAAGAAGCGCGACTGCACGAAGGGCAGCGCGCGACGCCTCAAGTTGGGCAAGTTGTCGGGGTAGATCAGCGACAACAGCGCCTCGGCGTTCGAGTCATCGATGGGTGTCGAGGTCCAGGCACGCAGGTCACTCTCGCCGAACTCAAGCGAACGGCCCATGCGGCCGAACCCCTCGGCGATCTCGGCCAGCGGAAAGTCGCTGCGGCCTTGAAGGTTGCGCCGGACGACGCTGCGATAAGTCGAGAACGTCGTCCCGGTCTGCAGGCTCAACAGGCTCTTGAAGTCGAGCAGCACGAGCCAGCGGCGGATGCGCTGCCGGTCAGTATCGGCGAGTCGAAGCTCGGCCGACGGGTTGCTGCGATGCAGGTAGTAGGCCAGCAGCATGACCACGTTGGTACTGAACAGGCGCTCGCCGTAGAAACCCATCTCGCGCAGGACCCGGGCAGTGAAGCGCAAGACCTCCTTGGTTCGCTCCCAGCTCTGCTCGAGCACGCGGATATTGGCTGGTACGAAGTTCTGCACCTTGATCGAGAAGTCGAGATCGTTCAGGAACAGCGCAGCACGCAGCACGAACTCGCGCGTAATCGCGCGCTTGGGGTTCAGCGACTCGGTGAGGTCGTCGATGAGCTCTTCGGTTTCTTCCCGCGCGTTGAACCGCTCCCAGCGCAGGGTGATCACCGACATCAGCAGATCGCTGCGGCTGAGTCGTGTGCCGCCGTCGTTGGCGCGGATGAAGATGTCGAGCACGCGGTCGTATGAGTCACTGTACTCGGTGAAGTAGGCCATCGCTTGGTCATGCCAAACGGCATCCCACAGGCGCAGCAGGTTGGCGCGCGCCATTGTCCTGCCGGTTTCGCTGAGATTGAGGTTGGCCTCGACCCAGTTCTGGACCATCACGTCGCGCTGCTCGGGCGTGGGCGCAGCCAGGATGAGCCCGACCTCGAACCAGAGTTCGTCGCCTTTGCTGACCGGCGGATGGGTCTGATCCACGAACTCGAAGCGGTAATGCTCGGCGATCGGGCTCAGCTCGTCGTTTTCCTGATCGGCTTCCATTTCGGGCGCGTGGGCGAGATCGATGAAGAGGATCTTTTCGTCCCAGGCGTCGTCGGTGGCCTTGCGCTTGTGTTTGCGCTTGACCGTATAGGAGCCCTGCAAGCCGATGAGCAGGGAGGTCAGACGCTGCTGCCCGTCGAGGACCAGTGAAACGCGGTCGTCCGCACTGAGGCCGGAGGGTTCGTTGTGAATGGACCCCATGCGGAAGTGGGTTACGAAACGGTAGATCTCCCAGTCGTCACGGCTGCCGGGCGGGAGGTCCCAGAACATCAGGGCGCCGATCGGATAGCCGCGCATGAGCGAGTCGAAGAGGCGGATGATCTGCTCGGGCGTCCACACGTAGGGGCGCTGGATGGCGGGGATGAAGAGTTCGCGGTTGATGCGGTTGAGCGTGTCGGCAACGGTCGTGGTCTGGTAACCCATGTAGGCACCGGGGATCGAGAAGGAAATGGAAGGGATTGCGTTAGTCGGGAGGGCGGCGACGGAATCCGCGGTCGTGTTGCCGGGTTCTGAGAGATCTTGCGGCGCCTTTGCTGGCTGCGGCTCTGCAGCGATCCCCTTCTGCTGGAAGTCGCCGTACCAGACGAGGAAACGAACGAGCTCGTCAAGCGTATGGAAGATCCAGTACAGCACCGGACTCCCGACGCGCAGCCGCGGGCAGTTCTTCCCGTTGAGGTTCGAGTTGCGCGACTTCTCGGCCGAGTAGGCGCGCACGGGCGCCGCCGGCGCGTCGTCGAGCGAGACTTGCTCGGTCCAGACGTAGATCTGCGCTCGGTCTCGCTCAAGCGCAATCTGGCGCCCGTTGGGCATGTCGAACCCGGCAATGTAGTTGCTCGGGGGTGCAATGCGGCGCGCGCGCGTCGCACACCAAGCCTCGGCCATTTTGACGATGTCGCTCATGTCAGAGCGTCTCCTTCGGGCGAACAGCACGCTCCAGCAGCAGGCCAAGATCCAGATTCTTGCTGGTCTCGGCCCAGTCCGGCTCCTGCTGGAAGGGCTGACGAACGTAATACGGTCCTTCTCGGTGGTCGCCATCGACAAGTACGATCCCGAGGATGAACTTGTCGGCCTGATTCAGTCCGTAGAGGATCTCGTTGCGGGTGACGGTGATGGTGGTGGCACCCTTCGCCCGCCCCTTCACCTCGATGTGGCGCGAAGGCGGGATGCGGCCGTCAATGGACTGCGGGATGCTGGTCACGTCCCAACCGCATTTTTGCGCGGAGACGTCGATCACGTCGTGGCCTAGTGCACGCTCGGCGTCCATCACCGCCTGCATGGCGATGCGCTCGATGCGAGCGCGAGCTTCGGCGTCGGCCGACCAGCCACCTACCTCCTGCGACACGCCCTTGCGCTGCATCAGCAGGCCGGCGGGGATCACCAACGCGCCACCCATCACAACAGGCGTGGCAGAGACGACGTGGCGCATGGCCTGCAGTTCGCGCTGGCGCGACTCAAGCCGGGCGGTGAGATCGTCGATCGTGCGGCGCACGTTCTCCAGCGTCAGCCGCACGTCCTTCCCGGCGGCCATGTCGTCCTGCAGCTTGATGTAGCGGTCGGACCAGAAGTTGATCTCCTTTACCAAGCGCTCGCGGACAGCCGCGAGCGTTTTGTCGACCGATTGCTCGCGGCGTTGCCGCACCTCGTCGAAGTGCATGGGCACGAGTTGTTGGGAAGCATGGGCGAGGGCGAGCTGCTCGAGATCTCTCGCGATCCAAGGCGCTGCAAGCACATCCTGTATCAGGGCAATGTCGTTAGGTTCAATGGGCTCCAGGTCCAGGTGTGGCGCCCAGCCGGCGTTGATCGCGTGGCCTTGCGGGTCGATCTCGACGAACTGCAAACGGCGTGAAACGACACGAGTCTGGTCTGCCCCTTCCCTCACCGAATGGTCGATGCTGAGAATCAGCCGCGGCGTAAGTCCCATGTCGGCCGGATCGATCAGCACCGCGCCCTGCTTGAGCTTGTTGCGATGCTGTTCCAGCACGATGTCGGTGACGGCCTGCATCAGCGGATGGCCGGGATGGATGAGGCTTGCCATCTTGGCCCCGGCTCGGCCGGGTACGCGGACGTGCTCCTTCTCGAAGCACACCCGCTCATAGCGACGCAGCACAGGCTCGTTGTAGCGCCGGTCCCGACCCGCGATCTGTCGATCACGTTCACGGATGACCGCCGGCACATGGGTGATCTCGGAGCGGCCAGCTTCGCGCGGACGCAGTTCGCCCCCGAGCGACTCGAATGCTTGGTTGAAGAAGGCACGGATAAAGTACGGCTGCAGCTTGCGGGCTTCAGCCTTCTCCATCTCTTCCTTCACTGCGTAGAGGCGCTGCGGGTCCATGACCTCTTCACACAGCGCGTTGCGGCGGATGATGTTCTGCAGGTGGTCGGTGTCGAGCGCGCCTTCGATCTTGCGGAAGAGCTCGGCCTTGCGCGCGGGGTCTTCGCCGTACTTGATGGCATCGATGAGCAGCTCGCGGAGGCTCTTTTCCTCGAACACTTCGCCCAGGATGTCGAACACCCGCCCGCCCAGGGCCTTGCGCTCGACTTCCAGCTTGTCGAACAGGCGCTGGAACACGTCGCCTTCGCGGGTCTCGTTGGCGACCATGTTCCACAGGTGGCAGATTTCGGTCTGACCGATACGGTGGATGCGGCCGAAGCGTTGTTCGATCCGGTTGGGGTTCCAGGGCAGGTCGTAATTGACC